>NZ_JABWMS020000002.1:0-211646 GCF_013369155.2 Escherichia sp. 94.0001
GAATTATGCAAGCGGTCAATTCGTTGTATATTTAATTATACAATGATTTCGGTGTTCTGGAATTAATTAGAGGAATCTATGCGAGGGAAAAACGCATTGGGTTATTATTTTTGCTGATAACGGTTGTGGTTGGTGGCGGCGGGTTATTACTGGCGCAAAAAGCCTTACATAAAACGTCGGATACCGCATTTTGCCTTTCCTGCCACTCAATGAGTAAACCTTTTGAGGAATATCAGGGAACTGTCCACTTTTCTAACCAGAAAGGGATACGTGCGGAATGTGCCGATTGCCATATTCCAAAGTCAGGGGTGGATTATTTATTTGCTAAATTAAAAGCTTCTAAAGATATTTATCATGAATTTGTTAGCGGCAAAATAGACAGTGACGATAAGTTCGAAGCGCATCGTCAGGAAATGGCCGAAACAGTATGGAAAGAATTAAAAGCAACTGATTCTGCAACGTGTCGTAGTTGCCATTCTTTTGATGCCATGGATATTGCCTCGCAAAGTGAATCTGCACAGAAAATGCATAACAAAGCGCAAAAGGATGGCGAAACCTGTATCGATTGTCATAAAGGCATTGCCCATTTCCCGCCAGAAATAAAAATGGACGACAATGCGGCGCATGAGCTGGAAAGTCAGGCCGTCACTTCAGTTGCCAATGGTGCACATCTTTATCCTTTCAAACCCTCTCGCATAGGCGAACTGGCTACCGTGAATCCTGGTACCGATCTCACCGTCGTTGATGCCAGTGGCAAACAGCCGATCGTTCTGTTGCAGGGTTATCAAATGCAGGGCAGTGAAAACACGCTCTACCTGGCGGCAGGTCAACGGCTGGCGCTAGCCACATTAAGTGAAGAAGGTATCAAGGCGTTAACGGTAAACGGGGAATGGCAGGCTGACGAATACGGCAATCAATGGCGTCAGGCGTCTTTACAGGGTGTGCTTACCGATCCCGCATTAGCGGACCGTAAACCGCTATGGCAATACGCTGAAAAACTTGACGATACCTATTGCGCTGGTTGCCATGCCCCTATTGCCGCTGACCATTACACCGTCAATGCATGGCCGTCCATTGCCAAAGGAATGGGTGCGCGAACCAGCATGAGCGAAAACGAACTGGACATTTTGACGCGGTACTTCCAGTACAACGCCAAAGATATTACCGAGAAACAGTGATCCTCGTTGATCAGGGAGGAAGTTATGACATTAACAAGACGTGAATTTATTAAACACAGCGGTATTGCCGCTGGGGCGCTGGTGGTGACATCGGCTGCACCGCTACCCGCATGGGCAGAAGAGAAGGGGGGCAAAATCCTCACCGCGGGCCGTTGGGGAGCGATGAACGTAGAAGTGAAGGACGGGAAGATTGTTTCTTCGACAGGCGCGCTGGCGAAAACCATACCGAACTCCTTACAGTCTACGGCGGCGGATCAGGTACATACAACGGCGCGTATTCAGCATCCGATGGTGAGAAAAAGCTATCTCGATAATCCACTACAACCGGCGAAAGGTCGTGGCGAAGATACCTATGTACAGGTGAGCTGGGAACAAGCATTAAAACTGATTCATGGGCAACACGATCGTATTCGTAAAGCTAACGGACCATCGGCCATTTTTGCCGGATCTTACGGCTGGCGCTCTTCTGGCGTGTTGCATAAAGCGCAAACCTTACTGCAACGTTATATGAATCTTGCGGGCGGTTATTCAGGGCATAGCGGCGATTATTCAACCGGGGCGGCACAGGTAATCATGCCGCACGTGGTGGGTTCCGTGGAGGTGTATGAACAGCAGACCTCCTGGCCACTGATTCTGGAAAACAGTCAGGTGGTGGTGTTGTGGGGGATGAACCCGCTGAATACCTTAAAAATTGCCTGGAGCAGTACCGATGAGCAAGGGCTGGAATACTTCCATCAGCTGAAAAAATCTGGCAAACCAGTGATTGCTATCGACCCTATTCGTTCCGAAACTATTGAGTTCTTTGGCGACAATGCTACCTGGATCGCGCCAAATATGGGCACCGACGTGGCGCTGATGTTGGGGATTGCACATACCCTGATGACACTAGGCAAACACGATAAAGTGTTCCTTGAAAAATACACCACCGGGTATCCGCAGTTTGAAGAGTATCTGACAGGTAAGAGCGATAATACGCCGAAGAGCGCGGCCTGGGCGGCGGAAATTACTGGCGTAGCGGAAGCGCAGATAGTCAAACTCGCTGAACTGATGGCGGCAAATCGCACAATGCTGATGGCAGGCTGGGGAATTCAGCGCCAGCAATATGGTGAACAGAAACACTGGATGCTGGTGACGCTGGCGGCGATGTTAGGGCAGATTGGTACACCGGGCGGCGGGTTTGGTTTCTCTTATCATTACTCAAACGGTGGCAACCCGACGCGTGTTGGCGGAGTGCTGCCGGAAATGTCTGCGGCGATTGCAGGACAGGCCAGCGAGGCCGCTGATGATGGCGGAATGACGGCGATTCCTGTTGCCCGTATCGTCGATGCGCTGGAAAATCCTGGCGGCAAATATCAGCATAACGGTAAAGAACAAACGTATCCGAATATCAAAATGATCTGGTGGGCGGGTGGCGGTAACTTTACCCATCACCAGGATACTAATCGTCTGATTAAAGCATGGCAGAAACCGGAGATGATCGTCGTTTCTGAATGCTACTGGACCGCAGCTGCTAAACATGCAGATATCGTATTACCGATCACCACATCGTTTGAGCGCAATGACTTGACGATGACC
This sequence comes from Escherichia sp. 94.0001, assembly GCF_013369155.2. Classification (NCBI taxonomy): domain Bacteria; kingdom Pseudomonadati; phylum Pseudomonadota; class Gammaproteobacteria; order Enterobacterales; family Enterobacteriaceae; genus Escherichia; species Escherichia sp. 94.0001. The sequence continues at coordinate 2,754 of NZ_JABWMS020000002.1, forward strand.
GGTGATTACAGCAACCAGCATATTGTACCGATGAAGCAGGCTGTCGCTGCGCAATTTGAAGCGCGTAACGATTTTGATGTGTTTGCCGATCTTGCTGAATTACTCAAACCTGGCGGAAAAGAGATCTATACCGAAGGTAGAGATGAAATGGCGTGGCTGAAATTTTTCTATGATGCCGCTCAGAAAGGTGCGCGTGCGCAACGCGTGACTATGCCGATGTTTAATGCTTTCTGGCAGCAAAATAAACTGATCGAAATGCGCCGCAGCGAGAAGAACGAACAGTACGTTCGTTATGCTGATTTCCGCGCCGATCCGGTGAAAAATGCGCTGGGTACGCCAAGCGGCAAAATTGAGATTTACTCCAAAACGCTGGAAAAATTTGGCTATAAGGATTGCCCGGCACACCCAACCTGGCTTGCGCCTGATGAGTGGAAAGGTTCCGCCGACGAGAAGCAGTTGCAGCTTCTGACCGCACATCCGGCACACCGTTTACACAGTCAGCTTAACTATGCTGAGTTGCGTAAAAAATATGCGGTTGCCGATCGTGAACCGATCACTATTCACACCGAAGATGCTGCTCGCTTTGGTATTGCGAATGGCGATCTGGTGCGTGTCTGGAACAAACGTGGTCAGATTCTGACAGGCGCGGTGGTGACTGACGGGATCAAAAAAGGCGTGGTATGCGTGCATGAAGGTGCATGGCCAGATCTGGAAAATGGCTTGTGTAAAAACGGCAGTGCGAACGTGTTAACGGCGGATATCCCCAGCTCTCAGCTGGCAAATGCCTGTGCCGGTAACTCTGCGCTGGTGTATATCGAAAAATATACAGGCAATGCACCGAAGTTAACGGCGTTTGATCAGCCAGCTGTTCAGGCATAAGACGTGAAAAGCGCCCGGAAACGGGCGCTGAGGTTATGCAAACGTAAAACTGCCTGATGCGCTATGCTTATCAGACCTACATAGTCCCTGCAACATATTGAATTAAAAAGACTTTGTAGGCCGGATAAGGCGTTCACGCCGCATCCGGCAGTAATACCAGACCTTTACGGCTTGCGCGCAATCAGCACCGCGCGTTTAGGTGCCGGATAACCTTCCACCGTTTTACCCGGATCATGTGGGTCGAGAAAATCGGCCAGCGATTCGGTGACCATCCATTCGGTGCGTCGCTGTTCTTCTGTGGTGGTAACGCTCACATCCGCAATGCGAATATCAACAAAACCACACTTCTTCAGCCAGTTTTTCAGCGCCAGCGCGGAAGGGATGAAATAGACATTACGCATTTGCGCGTAACGATCGCCCGGCACCAGCACCGTGTTCTCATCACCATCAATAACCAGCGTTTCCAGCACCAGTTCACCTTCATTCACCAGTTGATCTTTTAACTGCCAGAGATGCTCCAGCGGTGAACGACGATGATAAAGTACGCCCATCGAAAAGACGGTATCAAAGGCTTTCAGTGCCGGAAGTTGTTCAATACCTAACGGCAGCAGATGCGCGCGCTGATCGTTACCCAGCAGTTTACGCACCGCTTCAAACTGGCAAAGAAACAGTTGCGTAGGGTCGATCCCCACCGCGAGGTGCGCGCCTGCGCCAATCATGCGCCACATGTGATAACCGCTGCCGCAGCCGACATCAAGAATGGTGCGCCCGGTTAAATCAGAAAGATGGGGCAGAACACGATCCCATTTCCAGTCAGAACGCCATTCGGTATCGATGTTCACGCCATACAGTGAAAACGGCCCTTTGCGCCACGGCATGAGGTTGCGCATCAGTGTTTCAATGCGCTTAATCTGCCCGGCGCTCAGTGGCTCTTCGCTTTCTGCCGTCACGCTATGTAGTAAATCAAGACGATACGGTTTAATTTCAGGCAGAAATTCCACCGCATTGGACCACTGTTTAAACAGACCGTGCTGCTGTTCGCGCTGCCAGCTGGCAATCTGCGCGGGCAGCGTTTCCAGCCAGTGTGAAAGATGATTTTTGGCAATCAGAGAATAAAAGTTACCAAAGTCGATCATGCAGCATCCTCTGCTTTTAATGCCACCAGTGAACCAAAGTTAAAGCACTGGAACCATAGCTCGCTATGTTCAAAACCGGCTTGATGCAGGCGAGCTTTATGTGTTTCCACGGAATCGGTCAGCATGACATTTTCCAGCATACTGCGCTTCTGGCTGATCTCCAGTTCACTGTAACCGTTGGCACGTTTAAAGTCGTGGTGCATGTTGAACAGCAGTTCACCAACTTTGGCATCTTCGAAACTGAATTTTTCTGAAAGCACCAGCGCGCCGCCCGGATTCAGCCCTTGATAAATTTTATCCAGTAACGCCTGACGCTCTGAAGGTTCCAGGAATTGCAGGGTAAAATTCAGCACAACCATCGATGCATTTTCAATGGTGATATCGCGAATATCACCTTCAATAACGTCTACTGGCGTAGGGGCTTTATAAGCGTCAATATGACGACGGCAGCGTTCAATCATCGCCGGAGAGTTGTCGATGGCGATAATTTTGCAATTATCATGATGAATATTGCGACGCACTGAGAGCGTCGCCGCGCCCAGAGAACAACCCAGATCGTAAACCTGCGTACCAGGTTGAACGAAGCGTTCGGCTAACATACCAATCATGGAAATAATATTGGAGTAGCCGGGAACGGAACGCTGGATCATATCCGGGAAGACTTCGGCTACCCGTTCATCAAAGGTCCAGTCGCCCAGTCTGGCGATAGGGGCAGAAAATAGCGTGTCGCGGTGAGACATAACGTAAAAATCCGGGAAAAAGAAAGTGGCGTATTGTGCGCTAACGCAGGGAGAAAACCAACTCCCAGGGCATATACCAAAGATTCGCCAGCACCATCAGCAACAGCGCACACCAGGTGGCGCTCATGCCAGAACGTCGCCAGCGGAACAGACGGTGATGAAAACCGTAATAATGCATCAGACGACCAGCAAGCAAAACGATGCCGCAAATATGCACCATCCAGGTTTCTGCGCCATTCATTTCCATAAACAGCATCAACACAATCGCGATGGGAATATATTCCACCGCGTTACCATGAATGCGAATAGCGCTTTGCAGTTCGCTAAAACCGCCGTCACCATAGGCAACGCGGTACTGCATTCGCAGGCGAACGACATCAAAAGAGAACTTCATTAATAACAACGCACTTAAAACGGCATATAGCGCGCTTACCATACAAACTCCCTTTAAAATGGCCGATGGCACCTGTCTATGATAGGTGGCAAATTCAGAAAAGAGAAGATTGCTGTGGAATAGCCGGAACTGCTCCGATCTCTGGAAGTGTTTTACGTAAGCCTTCCCAAAGGGTATGTACCAGTTCCGGTGCCTGGGCAATATCTGGCGTATGTAAAAAAAGATAAGGCGTAGTGGTCTGATGCCACTGCGCTAATTTTTGTAACCAGACCTGAAATAATTCCCGGTTTTGCGTCATATCATCACTACCGATAAAACGGATCAGCGGATTTGTCGCCGTCAGCACAGCATGTACGGGAACTTTAGGTTTTTTCCGTTGAGCGTCGCGAATAGCTTCACTGTGTGGGCGTGCTGCATGAACCGGGCGGCTGTCTAAAATCACCCGATTAACGCCGCGCTGATGTAAACCGCGATTAAGTGTTTGTTCCTCTTCCCCTTTGGCGAAAAACTGTGGATGGCGGACTTCCACACCATAATTAAACTCGCCGGGAAGAGAGTCGAGAAAATGCCAAAGCGCAGGCAGATCCCGTGGGCCAAATGTGGCAGGCAGTTGCAGCCAGTATTGCCCAATGCGCGGCGCTAACGGTGACAAGCGAGTCAAAAATTCAGTTACTAAATCATCGCAATGCCGTAATGCTGCCTGATGCGAAATGGTCGCCGGAAACTTAAAACAGAAGCGAAAATTATCTGTGGTCTGCTCACGCCAGCGCAGGACAACCTCGGATTTCGGCAGGGCGTAAAGCGTGGTGTTGCCCTCCACACAGTTAAAGTGGCGGGCATACTCTTCAAGGCTGGTGATCCCCAACCGCACCCATTTAGGATGCGACCATTGCGGCAGACCGATGTAAATCATAATGCGTTGAGGATCTCTTCCACACTGCGCACACGGGCGATGCGTGGGTAGATATGGTTGATGCTGTTATTATGCTGCTCGGCGCTGGCGGCGCTGCAGGCGTCTTCGGCAATCACCAGATTAAAACCGAGTTCCCAGGCATTGCGGGCGGTGGATTCAACACCGATATTGGTCGAGATCCCACATAATACTATTGTATCGATACCCCGGCGGCGTAATTGCAACTCCAGATCCGTACCGTAAAACGCACCCCATTGACGTTTGATGATTTCGATATCGCTGTCGGTTGCACCTAATGCAGCAGGATGTTGCCACCAGTTTTCGGGTAACACTTTAGCGGGGGAGGGGGCATCAACCGGCTGTTTTAATGCTTCGGCATAATCGGCAGACCAGCCAACGCGCACCAGAAACACGGGCTGACCGCTCGCGCGAAATTTCGCCGCCAGCTTCCCGGCGCGATTAACCACCTCATCGGCAGTATGCGGGCCACCGGCAAAAGGTAAGATGCCTTCTTGTAAATCAATCACCACCAGCGCAGTGGTTTTAGCATTAAGTTCAAGCATGATGACTCCTGACAAAACAAAATCGTGCCTCTCACCTTAATGCGATTAGCCGATGGCGGAACGACAAATTTTGTTAATTTTTATGAGTTCGGGCAACACCTTTATAGCAAACTGGCGTAGAGTCTGATTTCAGGCCCGATATAAAGTGGTAACGAGGCGTTCCAGCGCGGGCCAGGCTCTTACGGTGCGGCAGAATTTCCAGTATAATAGCCGCCTTTTTTCATTCAGTTGTGACATACAGCTAACGCTGCGACTTGGTCACCTGCGCAGCAGGGGGCATCCGCCGGCAGCTAAGTTAAGGGATATCTCATGCGTACAGAATATTGTGGACAGCTCCGTTTGTCCCACGTGGGGCAGCAGGTGACTCTGTGTGGTTGGGTCAACCGTCGTCGTGATCTTGGTAGCCTGATCTTCATCGATATGCGCGACCGCGAAGGTATCGTGCAGGTATTTTTCGATCCGGATCGTGCGGACGCGTTAAAGCTGGCCTCTGAACTGCGTAATGAGTTCTGCATTCAGGTCACGGGCACCGTACGTGCGCGTGACGAAAAAAATATCAACCGCGATATGGCGACCGGCGAAATCGAAGTGCTGGCCTCCTCGCTGACCATCATCAACCGCGCAGACGTTCTGCCGCTTGACTCTAACCACGTCAACACCGAAGAAGCGCGACTGAAATACCGCTACCTCGACCTGCGTCGTCCGGAAATGGCTCAGCGCCTGAAAACCCGCGCTAAAATCACCAGCCTGGTGCGCCGTTTTATGGATGACCACGGCTTCCTCGACATCGAAACTCCGATGCTGACCAAAGCCACGCCGGAAGGCGCGCGTGACTACCTGGTGCCTTCTCGTGTGCACAAAGGGAAATTCTACGCACTGCCGCAGTCTCCGCAGCTGTTCAAACAGCTGCTGATGATGTCCGGTTTTGACCGCTACTATCAGATTGTAAAATGCTTCCGTGACGAAGACCTGCGCGCTGATCGTCAGCCTGAATTTACTCAGATCGATGTGGAAACTTCTTTCATGACCGCGCCGCAAGTGCGTGAAGTGATGGAAGCGCTGGTGCGTCATCTGTGGCTGGAAGTGAAGGGCGTGGATCTGGGCGATTTCCCGGTAATGACCTTTGCAGAAGCAGAACGCCGTTATGGTTCTGATAAACCGGATCTGCGTAACCCGATGGAACTGACTGACGTTGCCGATCTGCTGAAATCCGTTGAGTTCGCGGTATTCGCAGGTCCGGCGAACGATCCGAAAGGCCGCGTTGCTGCTCTGCGTGTTCCGGGTGGCGCATCGCTGACCCGTAAGCAGATCGACGAATACGGTAACTTCGTTAAAATCTACGGCGCGAAAGGTCTGGCGTACATCAAAGTTAACGAACGTGCGAAAGGTCTGGAAGGTATCAACAGCCCGGTAGCGAAGTTCCTCAACGCTGAAATCATCGAAGCCATCCTGGATCGTACTGCCGCGCAAGATGGCGATATGATTTTCTTCGGTGCTGATAACAAGAAAATTGTTGCCGACGCGATGGGCGCATTGCGTCTGAAAGTGGGTAAAGACCTTGGTCTGACCGACGAAAGCAAATGGGCACCGCTGTGGGTTATCGACTTCCCGATGTTTGAAGACGACGGTGAAGGCGGCCTGACGGCAATGCACCATCCGTTCACCTCACCGAAAGATATGACGGCGGCAGAGTTGAAAGCTGCACCGGAAAATGCGGTGGCGAACGCTTACGATATGGTCATCAATGGTTACGAAGTGGGCGGTGGTTCTGTGCGTATCCATAATGGGGATATGCAGCAGACGGTGTTTGGTATTCTGGGGATCAACGAAGAGGAACAGCGCGAGAAATTCGGCTTCCTGCTCGACGCCCTGAAATACGGTACTCCGCCGCACGCAGGTCTGGCATTCGGTCTTGATCGTCTGACCATGCTGCTGACCGGTACTGACAACATCCGTGATGTTATCGCCTTCCCGAAAACCACGGCGGCAGCATGTCTGATGACCGAAGCGCCAAGCTTTGCTAACCCGACTGCTCTGTCCGAGCTGAGCATTCAGGTTGTGAAGAAGGCAGAGAATAATTGATATGACTTATAAGCGTCCCGTTTCTATTCTGGTGGTTATTTATGCGCAAGATACGAAACGGGTGCTGATGTTACAGCGGCGTGATGATCCCGATTTCTGGCAGTCGGTAACCGGCAGTGTGGAAGAGGGGGAAACCGCGCCGCAAGCCGCCATGCGCGAAGTAAAGGAAGAGGTCACCATTGATGTTGTCGCTGAACAACTGACCTTAATTGACTGTCAGCGCACGGTGGAGTTTGAAATTTTTTCACATTTACGTCATCGCTATGCGCCGGGCGTAACGCGTAATACGGAATCTTGGTTCTGTCTTGCACTCCCGCACGAGCGCCAGATCGTTTTCACTGAACATCTGGCCTACAAGTGGCTTGATGCGCATGCTGCGGCGGCGCTCACTAAGTCATGGAGCAACCGGCAGGCGATTGAACAGTTTGTAATTAACGCTGCCTGAACAGGCAGGGCTACCTGGAGATATTTTTATGGCAGGTCATAGTAAATGGGCCAACACCAGACATCGTAAAGCTGCGCAGGATGCTAAGCGCGGTAAAATCTTCACTAAAATCATTCGTGAGCTGGTAACCGCGGCTAAGTTGGGCGGTGGCGATCCGGATGCTAACCCGCGTCTGCGAGCAGCTATTGATAAAGCACTGTCTAACAACATGACCCGTGACACCCTGAACCGCGCAATTGCCCGTGGTGTGGGTGGTGATGATGATGCAAACATGGAAACCATCATCTACGAAGGTTACGGTCCTGGCGGCACGGCAATCATGATTGAATGTCTGTCTGATAACCGCAACCGTACCGTTGCTGAAGTGCGTCACGCATTCAGCAAATGTGGCGGTAACCTCGGTACTGATGGTTCCGTAGCCTATCTGTTCAGCAAAAAAGGCGTGATCTCCTTTGAGAAAGGCGATGAAGACACCATCATGGAAGCAGCTCTGGAAGCTGGTGCTGAAGATGTTGTGACCTATGATGATGGCGCGATTGACGTCTACACTGCATGGGAGGAAATGGGCAAAGTACGCGACGCTCTGGAAGCGGCAGGTCTGAAAGCAGACAGCGCGGAAGTTTCCATGATCCCGTCCACCAAAGCTGATATGGATGCAGAAACCGCACCGAAACTGATGCGTCTGATCGATATGCTGGAAGATTGCGACGACGTGCAAGAAGTCTACCATAACGGTGAAATCTCTGATGAGGTTGCAGCGACTCTCTGATGAGGCCTGCTAAACAGCAAAACGGAGACGCGTGATGGCTATTATTCTCGGCATTGACCCGGGTTCGCGCGTGACCGGCTATGGCGTCATCCGCCAGGTGGGCAGGCAGCTGTCCTACCTGGGTAGCGGATGTATACGCACCAAAGTAGATGATTTACCGTCTCGTCTTAAGCTCATCTATGCGGGCGTGACGGAAATCATCACCCAGTTCCAGCCTGATTATTTCGCCATTGAACAAGTCTTTATGGCTAAAAATGCCGACTCGGCCCTGAAGCTGGGGCAGGCGCGTGGCGTGGCGATTGTGGCGGCGGTGAATCAGGAATTACCGGTATTTGAATACGCGGCACGTCAGGTAAAGCAAACGGTGGTAGGTATTGGTAGTGCCGAAAAAAGCCAGGTGCAGCATATGGTTCGCACCTTGCTGAAACTCCCCGCTAATCCGCAGGCGGATGCCGCTGATGCGCTGGCAATTGCCATCACCCACTGCCACGTTAGTCAGAATGCGATGCAGATGAGCGAATCGCGGCTGAACCTGGCGAGAGGGCGACTGCGTTAAGTTATACCGCCTCAGTCAATTCAGGCTGAGGCGTTTCTACTCCCTCCGCATGAATCAACACCAAACCCGGATGATGCCACAAACTGGCTGGCGTGACGGTTTTACGCTCCCACGGAATCGAACCTAAAAACCAGAATTTCCAGAAAGTGAGTTTTGCATTCGGATTGCTGTTTAGCAGTTCTCCAAACGTCTCAATTTCACCCACCGGGATACATAGCGCCTCTTTATAAATATCAAAAACGAATTTTGAACAGAACTGGCGGGATGATTCGTATTTAAAACCGGTGTGGTAGAACTTATGCAACCGGGCAGGGACCTTTTCGACAAGAGCAAGTTTCTGCTCTGCGGTTAAACCTCCTGCCAGGCGGCGAACACCGTAGCGTTGATCGGTCGACCGTTCAATAAATCGTGACAAAGTTGTGATTGTGGAGAGCGGAACTCGACTCTCCGCAACCAGGTAATCATCACCGTCATGTCCGATGATTATCCCCACATGGTTGCTCCAGCATTTCGAGGCTGCAGAGATTTGCCCAAACAGGCGAGCACCGATGCAGGTAAAAACAATATCACCGGTTTCATATTTAGCTGGGTAATTTATTTTCACTATATCAATCCATTATTTATATATAAAACAGCATCTATCTTTCGTGATGGTAAAGCATTAGCATTGTATTGTAATAATGACAAGGAATGTTTTATGCGGTTATTTATTAATGTGATAATTATAGTTTCGATCAGTCAATGCGTGAATGTATTTGCTCAAGATAATGTCATTCGCTATCCCTGGCGATATGGACGTATTTCTTTAAATGAGAATAATGAGTTTGTGCCTCAAATTATTCATATGCGTGATGATATCTACGGCGTGGGTGAAGCTGGTGCAAGCCTTAACGATGCGAGAATGGCGCAAAGTGGTGTCACCGTGAGGCTTAGCGTTATACAGCAGGGGCAGGTGGTGAATGCTTTACTGGATTTCTACAATAGCAATAATCAACCTGCTTATATCTTTGAAGGTGGTTTGATGCCTTGCAATAAAGCCTTTGACATCACAACAAGCAACATTGTCCTTGATGGGATGTGTGGAATTTATGATGGGGTCGATGGCTGGCAAGTTATTCCTGCGGGTGATCATTATAAAGAATCATTTTCACTCACTCAGGCTTTTGAATTTCTGCCGGGAAAACATCATTATAAAATTAATGCCGGAAGTTTTATCATCAGAGTGGGGGATGATATTTTTGCAAGAGAGGACGCCGAAAGCATTCTTTTTGATTTGATTAACTGGCGATATGGCTATGTGCTAAAAAGTTATGAAAGGGTGTCGAAGGGGGATTTGATGGCAGGATATTATGCTCTGTATGAATACTCAGGCGCTGACATAATTGATGAGTATGATATTTACTCAAACCAGGTCTCGATTGATCTTAATGGTGACGAGTTAGCGCATACGGAGTCATATCAGTGGCGTATTGATAGTGGAATGATCCCGCAAAAATTCAGCGTTCAGGGACTCGCTGAATGATTAGTCCTCTACCTGCTTGCCAGATACAGAGGCGCGGATGAATTTATCAAGCGTATTCAATCAGCTTTTAATCTCATTTGCTCTTGCCGGGACGTTGATATTAAGCATCTATCTCATGGAAGCTCACTACCCACGTTTCAGGAAGCCAATTGCGCTCTTTTACTTCTTTTTAGCGATTTATACCAGTTATGCTGCCGTTCAGGAGTATGAGTACCACCGCAATAGCTTGACTACGCTCGCAAAAGTTTCTTCGGTTCGTTATACCAGTAATTTTGAGCGTAGCGCCTCGTACTCCTGCAATTTACTGCGGGGAGGAAGGATTGATTGCACGGGGCTGTATGCCTATGACCTGACCTGGCAGATTGACGGTAAGACCTGGAATTTGCATGTTGAGGACAAGCGTATAAAACCAGGATTCACCATGTGCGTGAAGGTTGTAAAAGATCGCCCCGCCATCGGGAAATCCTGTGAAAACGCGTTTTTCAATGTCAGCCCTTTGCCGATTCTGATAGCTATATGGGCAATCAGCGCATTTATATTTGCGGTCTTACTCCTTCACAGACTAAAAAAATGCCGCAAATGGAAGCACGCCAGCAAGGGGCGTTGAAAAATTGGGCATTAGAAGTGTGATGTAAGGGGTATTCATACAGAATTTCTGATGCCGTGAGCAAAAGGATTATCATTTCTGAAATGATTTAATATCATCCCTCGCTGGATATCTATCCAGCATTTTTTTATCATACAGCATTATCTTTGATTCGTTACGCAGGAGCGTCATGTGATAGGCAGGCTGAGAGGCATCATTCTGGAAAAACAACCCCCGCTGGTGTTACTTGAAGTGGGCGGCGTAGGCTATGAAGTACATATGCCGATGACCTGTTTCTACGAACTCCCGGAAGCGGGCAAAGAAGCGATCGTTTTCACCCATTTTGTGGTGCGTGAAGATGCGCAACTGCTCTACGGTTTTAACAATAAACAAGAGCGCACCCTGTTTAAAGAGCTGATCAAAACCAACGGCGTCGGCCCGAAGCTGGCGCTGGCAATTCTTTCCGGCATGTCGGCGCAGCAGTTTGTGAATGCCGTTGAGCGCGAAGAACCTGCGGCGCTGGTCAAATTACCCGGCATTGGCAAAAAAACCGCCGAACGCCTGATTGTCGAAATGAAAGACCGCTTTAAAGGTTTGCATGGCGATCTGTTTACCCCGGCGGCCGATCTGGTGCTGACGTCACCTGCGAGCCCGGCGACCGACGATGCTGAACAGGAAGCGGTTGCCGCGCTGGTGGCGCTGGGCTATAAACCACAAGAAGCAAGCCGCATGGTGAGCAAAATCGCTCGCCCTGACGCCAGCAGTGAAACATTAATTCGCGAAGCCCTGCGCGCCGCGTTATGAGGTAAAGGATGATTGAAGCAGACCGTCTGATTTCTGCCGGTACCACTTTGCCGGAAGATGTAGCAGATCGCGCCATTCGCCCCAAATTACTGGAAGAGTATGTTGGTCAGCCGCAGGTTCGTTCACAGATGGAGATTTTCATCAAAGCAGCGAAACTGCGCGGCGATGCCCTCGATCATCTGTTGATTTTTGGTCCTCCGGGTTTAGGTAAAACTACGCTTGCCAACATTGTCGCCAATGAAATGGGCGTGAATTTACGCACGACTTCTGGTCCAGTGCTGGAAAAGGCGGGCGATCTGGCAGCGATGCTCACTAACCTTGAACCGCATGACGTGCTGTTTATTGATGAGATCCACCGTCTTTCGCCAGTGGTGGAAGAGGTGTTGTATCCGGCAATGGAAGACTACCAACTGGATATTATGATTGGTGAAGGTCCGGCGGCACGCTCCATTAAAATTGACTTGCCGCCGTTTACTCTGATTGGTGCAACCACGCGCGCAGGTTCGCTGACATCACCGCTGCGCGATCGTTTTGGTATTGTGCAGCGTCTGGAGTTTTATCAGGTGCCGGATCTACAATATATTGTCAGTCGCAGCGCACGCTTTATGGGGCTTGAGATGAGTGATGACGGCGCGCTGGAAGTTGCTCGTCGCGCTCGCGGTACGCCACGCATTGCCAACCGTCTGCTGCGTCGAGTGCGTGACTTCGCCGAAGTGAAGCACGATGGCACCATCTCGGCTGATATCGCTGCTCAGGCGCTGGATATGCTGAATGTCGATGCCGAAGGTTTCGATTATATGGACCGCAAATTGTTGCTGGCGGTAATCGATAAGTTCTTTGGTGGGCCGGTAGGTCTGGATAACCTGGCGGCTGCCATTGGCGAAGAGCGTGAAACCATTGAGGATGTGCTGGAACCTTATTTGATTCAGCAAGGCTTTTTGCAGCGTACACCGCGCGGGCGTATGGCGACAGTGCGGGCGTGGAACCACTTCGGCATCACGCCGCCAGAAATGCCTTAAGTTGAATAAGGTATTCAAGCCGCTTCCGACATTGGCGATAAGCCTGATGCGACGCTGTTCGCGTCTTATCAGGCCTACCAGAAGTAGCGAACCGTAGGTCGGATAAGGCGCTCGCGCCGCATCCGACAAATGTGTTCAGCGACAGATTAGCTGGCCTGCTTTTTCATCATACTGATAATAAATAACAGTGCCGCACATAGCACTACCGACGGACCCGCCGGCGTATCGTAAAATGCGGAAAAGGTTAAACCGCCAGTTACTGCCACCATTCCCACCAAAACAGCGACACCGGCCATCTGTTCCGGCGTGCGGGCAAAGCGACGCGCTGTAGCTGCAGGAATAATCAGCAGCGAAGTAATAATCAACGCGCCGACAAATTTCATCGCTACACCAATCGTCAATGCTGTCACCAGCATCAACAACAATTTCACGCGCTGTAATTTCACACCATCAACAAACGCCAGATCCGGGCTAATCGTCATTGACAGCAAATTGCGCCATTGCCAGAACAGAATCGCCACCACGATGACCACGCCAATCGCAATAGAGATGAGATCTTCTGGCGTCACTGCCAGCAAATCACCGAACAGGTAAGCCATCAAATCAACACGAATGTTAGACATCAGACTAACGACCACCAGGCCCAGCGACAGGGCACTGTGCGCCATAATCCCTAATAACGTGTCGATCGCCAGCTGTGGGCGCTTCTCCAGCCATACCAGACCGCCCGCCAGCAGCAGCGTAACGGCAATTACCGCATAGAATGGATTCACGTCCAGCAACAAACCAAACGCGACGCCAAGTAATGAGGCATGAGCCAGTGTATCACCGAAATAAGACATACGACGCCAGACCACAAACGAACCCAGCGGACCCGCGGCACAGGCGAGCATGATCCCGGCTAACCAACCAGGAAATAATAATTCAATCATGAGCGATCATTTCCCCGACGCAAAACAATTCGTCCCTGTAAATCGTGACGATGATTATGATGATGGCGATAGATACCCAGTTGTTCAGCACCACGAGGACCAAACATAGAAATAAACTCCGGATGCAGGGAAACAACTTCCGGTGTGCCGGAACAACAAATGTGGTGATTCAGGCAAAGCACTTCATCGGTTTTTGCCATTACCAGATGCAGATCGTGAGAGACCATTAAAACGCCACAATCCAGTTCGCGACGCAACTGGTCAATAAGGTCATATAACGCCACCTGACCATTCACATCCACGCCCTGAGTGGGTTCATCCAGCACTAATAATTGCGGTCGATTTAACAATGCTCGCGCTAACAATACACGCTGTGTTTCGCCACCCGAGAGCTTTTGCATCGGTGCGTTAATCAGATGCCCGGCCTGGACACGTTTCAGTGCAGGCAAAATATCTTCTTTATGTGTGCCAGGGCGTAAGCGTAAAAATCGATTTACGGTCAGTGGCAATGTGGTGTCGAGATACAGCTTCTGCGGTACGTAGCCGATGCGCAGTTTTCCGTTGCGCTTGATAACCCCTTCATCGGGTGTTACCAGTCCGAGCACTACCCGTACCAGTGTCGACTTACCTGCGCCATTTGGCCCAAGTAAAGTCAAAATTTTTCCAGGTTTAAGTTCCAGCGACACATCAGAGAGGACGCGGCGTTGGCCAAAAGAAACCGAGACATTTTCCAGGGAAACCAGACTTGTCATGTTAATTTTAGTCTTGCAGTAGTCATGAAATGTTATAATATCACACTTCTCATATTCATTACGATGATTGGTCGCATTATGTTACATAAAAAAACGCTTCTTTTCGCAGCATTATCCGCCGCTCTCTGGGGCGGTGCAACACAGGCCGCAGATGCTGCCGTTGTCGCTTCGCTTAAACCCGTTGGGTTCATCGCTTCTGCCATTGCTGATGGGGTAACAGAAACGGAGGTTTTACTACCTGACGGCGCTTCAGAACATGATTATTCACTGCGTCCATCAGATGTAAAACGCTTACAGAACGCGGACTTAGTCGTTTGGGTTGGCCCGGAGATGGAAGCGTTCATGCAAAAACCGGTAAGTAAATTACCTGAAGCGAAACAGGTAACGATTGCGCAGCTAGAGAATGTGAAACCGCTGCTGATGAAAAGTATTCACGGCGATGATGATGATCATGACCACGCGGAAAAAAGTGACGAAGATCACCATCACGGCGATTTCAACATGCATCTTTGGCTTTCCCCAGAGATAGCGCGGGCTACAGCGGTTGCAATCCATGGAAAATTAGTGGAACTTATGCCGCAAAGTCGAGCCAAACTTGACGCCAACCTGAAGGATTTTGAGGCACAATTAGCCTCAACCGAAAAGCAGGTTGGTAACGAGCTCGCGCCGCTCAAGGGGAAAGGTTATTTCGTTTTTCACGATGCTTACGGCTATTTCGAAAAACAGTTCGGACTGACACCGCTTGGTCATTTTACCGTTAACCCTGAGATTCAACCTGGCGCGCAGCGTTTACATGAAATAAGAACACAGTTGGTTGAGCAAAAAGCAACCTGCGTTTTTGCTGAGCCACAGTTCAGGCCAGCGGTCGTTGAGAGCGTCGCACGAGGGACATCCGTTCGTATGGGAACGTTGGATCCCCTGGGGACGAATATCAAACTGGGTAAAACAAGCTATTCAGAATTCCTGAATCAATTAGCCAACCAGTATGCGAGCTGCCTGAAAGGAGATTAATGAGGAAGTGATTACGTGCAACAGATAGCCCGCTCTGTCGCCCTGGCGTTTAATAATTTACCGCGACCACACCGCGTTATGTTGGGGTCGCTCACCGTTCTTACTCTGGCCGTCGCTGTCTGGCGGCCCTATGTTTATCATCGCGATGCCACGCCAATTGTCAAAACCATTGAGCTGGAACAGAACGAAATTCGTTCGCTCTTACCTGAAGCCAGTGAGCCGATTGATCAAGCTGCACAAGAAGATGAAGCCATTCCCCAGGATGAACTGGATGACAAAATCGCCGGTGAAGCGGGCGTGCATGAATATGTTGTTTCCACTGGCGATACGCTAAGCAGCATTCTCAATCAGTATGGTATTGATATGGGTGATATCACCCAACTGGCTGCTGCCGACAAAGAATTGCGTAACCTGAAAATCGGTCAACAACTTTCCTGGACATTAACCGCGGACGGCGAACTGCAGCGCCTCACCTGGGAAGTGTCTCGTCGTGAAACCCGAACCTATGACCGTACTGCCGCTAACGGTTTTAAAATGACCAGCGAAATGCAGCAAGGAGAGTGGGTCAACAATTTGCTGAAAGGTACCGTCGGGGGAAGCTTTGTTGCCAGCGCCAGAAACGCCGGTTTAACCAGCGCCGAAGTGAGCGCTGTGATTAAAGCTATGCAGTGGCAAATGGACTTCCGCAAACTGAAAAAAGGCGATGAATTTGCGGTGTTAATGTCACGAGAAATGCTTGATGGCAAACGTGAGCAAAGTCAGCTGCTGGGCGTACGTTTGCGTTCTGAAGGTAAAGATTATTACGCAATCCGCGCTGAAGATGGCAAATTCTACGACCGTAACGGCACTGGTCTGGCGAAAGGATTCTTGCGATTCCCGACGGCGAAACAATTCCGTATCTCGTCTAACTTTAACCCGCGTCGTACTAACCCGGTGACTGGTCGCGTTGCACCGCACAGAGGTGTTGATTTCGCCATGCCACAGGGTACGCCAGTGCTTTCAGTGGGTGACGGTGAAGTGGTGGTTGCCAAACGCAGTGGCGCAGCAGGTTATTATGTGGCTATTCGTCATGGTCGTAGCTACACCACGCGTTATATGCACTTGCGTAAGATTCTGGTGAAACCAGGACAGAAGGTGAAACGTGGCGACCGTATCGCGCTTTCCGGTAATACCGGACGTTCAACCGGGCCGCATCTGCACTATGAAGTATGGATAAACCAGCAGGCCGTAAACCCGCTGACGGCAAAACTGCCGCGTACCGAAGGGCTGACCGGCTCCGATCGTCGCGAATTCCTGGCGCAGGCCAAAGAGATTGTGCCGCAGCTACGGTTTGATTAATTAACATCCATTCGCAGCCGGTACGCAGTCAGTACCGGCTTTTTTATTTGGTGCGAGGCAAGTTGCGCCGCTACACTATCACCAGATTGATTTTTGCCTTATCCGAAACTGGAAAAGCATGGAAACGAAAAAAAATAATAGCGAATACATTCCTGAGTTTGATAAATCCTTTCGCCACCCGCGCTACTGGGGTGCATGGCTGGGCGTAGCAGCGATGGCGGGTATCGCTTTAACGCCGCCAAAGTTCCGTGATCCCATTCTGGCACGGCTGGGACGTTTTGCCGGACGACTGGGAAAAAGCTCACGCCGTCGTGCGTTAATCAATCTGTCGCTCTGCTTTCCAGAACGTAGTGAAGCTGAACGCGAAGCGATTGTTGATGAGATGTTTGCCACTGCGCCGCAAGCGATGGCAATGATGGCTGAGTTGGCAATACGCGGGCCGGAGAAAATTCAGCCGCGCGTTGACTGGCAAGGACTGGAGATCATTGAAGAGATGCGGCGTAATAACGAGAAAGTGATCTTTCTGGTGCCGCACGGCTGGGCCGTCGATATCCCTGCCATGCTGATGGCCTCGCAAGGGCAGAAAATGGCAGCGATGTTCCATAATCAGGGTAACCCGGTTTTTGATTATGTCTGGAACACGGTGCGTCGTCGCTTTGGCGGTCGTCTGCATGCGAGAAATGATGGTATTAAGCCTTTCATCCAGTCGGTACGTCAGGGCTACTGGGGATATTATTTACCCGATCAGGATCATGGCCCCGAGCACAGTGAGTTTGTTGATTTCTTTGCCACCTATAAAGCGACGTTGCCCGCGATTGGTCGATTGATGAAAGTGTGCCGTGCGCGCGTTGTACCGCTGTTTCCAATTTATGATGGCAAGACGCATCGTCTGACGATTCAGGTGCGCCCACCGATGGATGATCTGTTAGAGGCGGATGACCATACGATTGCGCGGCGGATGAATGAAGAAGTCGAGATTTTTGTTGGTCCGCGACCAGAACAATACACCTGGATATTAAAATTGCTGAAAACTCGCAAACCGGGCGAAATCCAACCGTATAAGCGCAAAGATCTTTATCCCATCAAATAAAAAAAGCCTCTCGCGAGGAGAGGCTTCCGCCGTGTGATAAGTTCAAGTTTGCTTCAGAAGATTCGAAATCTGTTGAACTATCATTGAACTGTAGGCCGGATGAGGCGTTTTCGCCGCATCCGGCAACGTACTTACTCTACCGTTAAAATACGCGTGGTATTAGTAGAACCCACGGTACTCATCACGTCGCCCTGGGTGACAATCACCAGGTCACCAGACATCAAGTAACCTTTATCGCGCAGCAGATTAACCGCTTCGCTGGCAGCTGCTACGCCGTCATTAGCGCTATCAAAGTGCACCGGCGTAACGCCACGATAGAGAGCAGTCAGATTCAGCGTACGTTCATGGCGCGACATAGCGAAAATCGGCAGACCGGAGCTGATACGGGAGGTCATCAGAGCGGTACGACCCGATTCGGTCATAGTGATGATCGCCGTAACGCCTTTCAGGTGGTTAGCCGCGTACATTGCTGACATGGCGATAGCTTCTTCCACATTGTCGAACTGAACGTCCAGACGGTGTTTAGAAACGTTGATGCTCGGGATTTTTTCCGCACCCAGGCAAACACGCGCCATGGCTGCAACGGTTTCTGAAGGATACTGACCAGCAGCAGTTTCTGCAGACAGCATCACAGCGTCAGTACCATCCAGAACGGCGTTTGCTACGTCCATGACTTCTGCACGCGTCGGCATCGGGTTAGTAATCATTGACTCCATCATCTGGGTCGCAGTGATTACCGCGCGGTTTAGTTGACGTGCACGACGGATCAACGCTTTCTGAATGCCGACCAGTTCCGGATCGCCAATTTCCACACCGAGGTCGCCGCGAGCAACCATTACCACGTCAGAGGCGAGGATGATGTCATCCATTGCATCCTGGCTGCAAACGGCTTCCGCACGTTCAACCTTGGCAACAATTTTCGCATCACATCCTGCATCGCGTGCCAGCCGACGGGCATAGTTCAGATCTTCGCCGCAGCGTGGGAAGGAGACGGCCAGGTAATCTACGCCAATTAACGCCGCAGTCTTAATGTCTGCTTTGTCTTTTTCGGTCAGCGCTTCAGCCGACAAACCGCCGCCAAGTTTGTTGATACCTTTATTGTTGGAGAGGGGACCACCGACGGTCACTTCGGTGAACACTTTCATGCCCTGAACTTCCAGTACTTTTAACTGAACGCGACCATCGTCCAGCAGCAGGATGTCACCAGGCACGACGTCAGCAGGCAGGCCTTTGTAGTCGATACCGACTTTTTCTTTGTCGCCTTCACCTTTACCCAGGTTGGCGTCGAGCAGGAATTTATCCCCAATATTGAGGAAAACTTTGCCTTCTTTAAAGGTGGATACACGGATTTTGGGCCCCTGGAGGTCACCCAGAATAGCCACATGACGCCCCAGTTTTGCGGCAATCTCACGAACTTTATCCGCGCGCATTTTGTGATCTTCAGGAGAGCCGTGAGAAAAGTTCATCCGTACAACGTTTGCACCCGCAGCGATAACTTTCTCAAGGTTATTATCGCGATCTGTTGCTGGGCCTAACGTGGTAACGATTTTTGTTCTGCGAAGCCTTCTGGACATGTAATACTCCGTTGACTGAAACAACCAGGTGTTGCTTGAACATGAAATCCGAATGAAATAACGCCGCGATGGCGATAAAGTAATCTCATTCGGATGTCGTATAAGATTAGAACAGTGACAGTCGTTTTTAGCGATCGTCACTTAAATTAAGTAACTGCTTATCAAAACGCGATTCCTTCAGCGCTTCCTTGACCCGCTTCAAGTTATCTCTGAATTTTGCACCGCGTCGCAAAGTAAAACCTGTTGCCAGCACATCTATCACGGTCAGCTGTGCAAGTCGAGAAACCATGGGCATATAAATGTCAGTATCTTCCGGTACATCGAGGGTAATTGCTAGCGTTGCTTCTCGGGCAAGCGGGGTACCCGCAGAGGTGAGGGCAATCACCATGGCGTCGTTTTCCCGTGCCAACTGCGCCAACTCGACCAGATTTTTTGTTCTTCCAGTGTGAGAAATCAGCACCACCACGTCTCCGTCGCTACAATTCATACAACTCATGCGTTGCAGCACGATATCATCGGAGTACACCACCGGAACATTAAAACGAAAGAACTTATTCATCGCATCGTGGGCAACGGCGGCAGAAGAGCCTAATCCAAAAAACGCGATTTTTTTGGCCTGAGTGAGCAAGTCGACGGCGCGGTTAACGGCAGATTTATCCAGTGAATGACGGACATGATCGAGCGTCGCCATTGCCGACTCAAATATTTTTCCCGTGTATGATTCAACGCTGTCATCTTCATTGACGTTGCGATTAACATAGGGGGTGCCATTCGCCAGACTTTGTGCCAGATGCAGTTTAAAATCAGGAAAACCGCGCGTGTCCATACTGCGACAGAAACGATTCACCGTCGGTTCACTAACATTGGCCTCCAGCGCCAGAGCAGCAATACTCGAATGGATCGCGTTATCGGGCGAAGCCAGAATGACCTCGGCAACTTTGCGCTCTGATTTGCTCAAATGTTCCAGCTGAGACTGGATTTTTTCCAGCATATTCATGATGTAAAGAGACTCACGGGTAATGACGATTTCCGCACTGAAAGAAATCGAAATGCAGTTTTGTCAGATATTACGCCTGTGTGCTGTGTTAATGACAAAAGCAGATAAAAAAGTTGTTATTTTTTTTCATAACATGATCAGTGTCAGATTTTTACCCAATGGAAAACGATGATTTTTTTATCAGTTTTGCCGCACTTTGCGCGCTTTTACTGTAATCGCACGGGTGGATAAGCGTTTACAGTTTTCGCAAGCTCGTAAAAGCAGTACAGTGCACCGTAAGAAAATTACAAGTATACCCTGGCTTAAGTACCGGGTTAGTTAACTTAAGGAGAATGACATGGCGGTAACGCAAACAGCCCAGGCCTGTGACCTGGTCATTTTCGGCGCGAAAGGCGACCTTGCGCGTCGTAAATTGCTGCCTTCCCTGTATCAACTGGAAAAAGCCGGTCAGCTCAACCCGGACACCCGGATTATCGGCGTAGGGCGTGCTGACTGGGATAAAGCGGCATATACCAAAGTTGTCCGCGAGGCACTCGAAACTTTCATGAAAGAAACCATTGATGAAGGTTTATGGGACACCCTGAGTGCACGTCTGGATTTTTGTAATCTCGATGTCAATGACACAGCTGCATTCAGCCGTCTCGGCGCGATGCTGGATCAAAAAAATCGTATCACCATTAACTACTTTGCCATGCCGCCCAGCACTTTTGGTGCAATCTGCAAAGGGCTTGGCGAGGCAAAACTGAATGCTAAACCGGCACGCGTAGTCATGGAGAAACCGCTGGGGACGTCGCTGGCGACCTCGCAGGAAATCAATGATCAGGTTGGCGAATACTTCGAGGAGTGCCAGGTTTACCGTATCGACCACTATCTTGGTAAAGAAACGGTGCTGAACCTGTTGGCGCTGCGTTTTGCTAACTCCCTGTTTGTGAATAACTGGGATAATCGCACCATTGACCATGTTGAGATTACCGTGGCAGAGGAAGTGGGGATCGAAGGTCGCTGGGGCTATTTTGATAAAGCCGGTCAGATGCGCGATATGATCCAAAACCACCTGCTGCAAATTCTTTGCATGATTGCGATGTCTCCGCCGTCTGATTTGAGTGCAGACAGCATCCGCGATGAAAAAGTCAAAGTACTGAAGTCTCTGCGCCGCATTGACCGCTCCAACGTACGCGAAAAAACCGTCCGTGGGCAATACACAGCGGGCTTCGCCCAGGGCAAAAAAGTTCCGGGCTACCTGGAAGAAGAGGGCGCGAACAAGAGCAGCAATACAGAAACCTTCGTGGCGATCCGCGTCGACATCGACAACTGGCGCTGGGCCGGAGTGCCATTCTACCTGCGTACTGGTAAACGCCTGCCGACCAAATGTTCTGAAGTCGTGGTCTATTTCAAAACACCTGAACTGAATCTGTTTAAAGAGTCGTGGCAGGATCTGCCGCAGAATAAACTGACTATCCGTCTGCAACCTGATGAAGGCGTGGATATCCAGGTACTGAATAAAGTTCCTGGCCTTGACCACAAACATAACCTGCAAATCACCAAGCTGGATCTGAGCTATTCAGAAACCTTTAATCAAACGCATCTGGCAGATGCCTATGAACGTCTGCTGCTGGAAACCATGCGTGGTATTCAGGCACTGTTTGTACGTCGTGATGAAGTAGAAGAAGCCTGGAAATGGGTGGACTCCATTACTGAGGCGTGGGCGATGGACAATGATGCGCCGAAACCCTATCAGGCCGGAACCTGGGGACCGGTTGCCTCGGTGGCGATGATTACTCGTGATGGCCGTTCCTGGAATGAGTTTGAGTAATATCTGCACTCATCCTTTATGGTTATTTTACCGGTAACATGATCTTGCACAGATTGTAGAACAATTTTTACACTTTCAGGCCTCGTGTGGATTCACCCACGAGGCTTTTTTTATTACACTGACTGAAACGTTTTTGCCCTATGAGCTCCGGTTACAGGCGTTTCAGTCATAAATCCTCTGAATGAAACGCGTTGTGAATCATCCTGCTCTGACAACTCAATTTCAGGAGCCTTTATGAATCCACAATTGTTACGCGTAACAAATCGAATCATTGAACGTTCGCGCGAGACTCGCTCTGCTTACCTCGCCCGGATAGAACAAGCGAAAACTTCGACCGTTCATCGTTCGCAGTTGGCATGTGGTAACCTGGCACACGGTTTCGCTGCATGCCAGCCAGAAGACAAAGCCTCTTTGAAAAGCATGTTGCGTAACAATATCGCCATCATCACCTCCTATAACGACATGCTCTCCGCGCACCAGCCTTATGAACACTATCCAGAAATCATTCGTAAAGCCCTGCATGAAGCGAATGCGGTTGGTCAGGTTGCGGGCGGTGTTCCGGCGATGTGTGATGGTGTCACCCAGGGGCAGGATGGAATGGAATTGTCGCTGTTAAGCCGCGAAGTGATTGCGATGTCTGCGGCGGTGGGGCTGTCCCATAACATGTTTGATGGTGCGCTGTTCCTCGGTGTGTGCGACAAGATTGTCCCCGGGCTAACGATGGCAGCCCTGTCGTTTGGGCATTTGCCTGCGGTGTTTGTGCCGTCAGGTCCGATGGCAAGCGGTTTGCCAAATAAAGAAAAAGTGCGGATTCGCCAGCTTTATGCTGAAGGTAAAGTGGACCGCATGGCGCTGCTGGAGTCAGAAGCTGCGTCTTATCATGCTCCAGGGACATGTACTTTCTACGGTACCGCCAATACGAATCAGATGGTGGTGGAGTTTATGGGGATGCAGTTGCCGGGCTCTTCTTTTGTTCATCCGGACTCCCCGCTGCGCGATGCTTTGACCGCTGCAGCTGCGCGCCAGGTTACACGCATGACCGGTAATGGTAATGAATGGATGCCGATCGGTAAGATGATCGATGAGAAAGTGGTGGTGAACGGTATCGTTGCACTGCTGGCGACCGGTGGTTCCACTAACCACACCATGCACCTGGTGGCGATGGCGCGCGCAGCCGGTATTCAGATTAACTGGGATGACTTCTCTGACCTTTCTGATGTTGTACCGCTGATGGCACGTCTCTACCCGAACGGTCCGGCCGATATTAACCACTTCCAGGCGGCAGGTGGCGTACCGGTTCTGGTACGTGAACTGCTCAAAGCAGGCCTGCTGCATGAAGATGTCAATACGGTGGCAGGCTTTGGTCTGTCTCGTTATACCCTTGAACCATGGCTGAATAATGGTGAACTGGACTGGCGGGAAGGGGCAGAAAAATCACTCGACAACAATGTGATCGCTTCCTTCGAACAACCTTTCTCTCATCATGGTGGGACAAAAGTGTTAAGCGGTAACCTGGGCCGAGCGGTTATGAAAACCTCTGCCGTGCCGGTAGAGAACCAGGTGATTGAAGCGCCTGCGGTTGTTTTTGAAAGCCAGCATGACGTTATGCCAGCCTTTGAAGCGGGTTTGCTGGACCGCGATTGTGTCGTTGTTGTCCGTCATCAGGGGCCAAAAGCGAACGGAATGCCAGAATTACATAAACTCATGCCGCCACTTGGTGTATTATTGGACCGGTGTTTCAAAATTGCGTTAGTTACCGATGGACGACTCTCCGGCGCTTCAGGTAAAGTGCCGTCAGCTATCCACGTAACACCAGAAGCCTACGATGGCGGGCTGCTGGCAAAAGTGCGCGACGGGGACATCATTCGTGTGAATGGACAGACAGGCGAACTGACGCTGCTGGTAGACGAAGCGGAACTGGCTGCTCGCGAACCACACATTCCTGACCTGAGCGCGTCACGCGTGGGAACAGGACGTGAATTATTCAGCGCCTTGCGCGAAAAACTGTCCGGTGCCGAACAGGGCGCAACCTGTATCACTTTTTAAGACGACAAATTTGTAATCAGGCGAGAGAAAACTCTGATGAAAAACTGGAAAACAAGTGCAGAATCAATCCTCACCACCGGCCCGGTTGTACCGGTTATCGTGGTAAAAAAACTGGAACACGCGGTGCCGATGGCAAAAGCGTTGGTTGCTGGTGGGGTGCGCGTTCTGGAAGTGACTCTGCGTACCGAGTGTGCAGTTGACGCTATCCGTGCTATCGCCAAAGAAGTGCCTGAAGCGATTGTGGGTGCCGGTACGGTGCTGAATCCACAGCAGCTTGCAGAAGTCACCGAAGCGGGTGCACAGTTCGCAATTAGCCCGGGTCTGACCGAGCCGCTGCTGAAAGCTGCTACCGAAGGGACTATTCCTCTGATTCCGGGGATCAGCACTGTTTCCGAACTGATGCTGGGTATGGACTACGGTTTGAAAGAGTTCAAATTCTTCCCGGCTGAAGCTAACGGCGGCGTGAAAGCCCTGCAGGCGATCGCGGGTCCGTTCTCCCAGGTCCGTTTCTGCCCGACAGGTGGTATTTCTCCGGCTAACTACCGTGACTACCTGGCGCTGAAAAGCGTGCTCTGCATCGGTGGTTCCTGGCTGGTTCCGGCAGATGCGCTGGAAGCGGGCGATTACGACCGCATTACTAAGCTGGCGCGTGAAGCTGTAGAAGGCGCTAAGCTATAAAAGTCAAAATGCCCGATCGTGAATCGGGCATTTTTGTAGCGTTTTTCTCCGGGGTTAAGCTTGTACTTTTACCTGTGCTGCGGCGTGCTTTGCGCGCTCAATCGCTTCATCAACGCTCTCAGCGGTCGCCAGCGCTACACCCAGACGACGGCTGCCATCAATTTCCGGCTTACCAAATAAACGAATCTGCAAACCTGCCCCTACGGCATTCTGCACATTATCAAACGTGACATTCTGACTGGTCAGTTGTGGCAGGATAACGGCAGAAGCTGCAGGACCATACTGACGGATCCCGCCAACCGGAAGTCCGAGAAAGGCTCGCACATGCAGGGCAAACTCCGAGAGATCCTGAGAAATTAACGTCACCATCCCGGTATCATGTGGGCGAGGGGAGACCTCACTGAAAATCACCTCATCACCACAGACAAACAGCTCGACACCAAACAGCCCATAACCGCCCAGTGCCAGTACTACTTTGCGGGCAATCTCCTGCGCACGTTTCAGAGCCAGCTGACTCATTTGCTGCGGTTGCCAGGATTCACGATAGTCGCCATCTTCCTGGCGATGACCTACCGGTGCACAGAAATGGACGCCATCCACTGCGCTGACGGTTAGCAGGGTAATTTCGAAGTCAAACTTAACGAAGCCTTCAACAATCACGCGGCCCGCTCCGGCGCGTCCACCTTGCTGAGCGTATTCCCACGCATGTGTAAGCTGCTCGGCGGAACGAATAAACGTCTGCCCTTTGCCGGAAGAGCTCATTACCGGTTTAACTATGCAGGGATAGCCAATAGCGGCAACTGCTTCGCGGAAAAGACTTTCACTATCGGCAAAACGATAAGTTGAAGTGGGTAGCTGCAGTTCTTCTGCCGCCAGGCGACGGATACCCTCGCGATTCATCGTTAATTTCGTTGCGCGAGCGCAGGGGACAACATTCCGTCCTTCCTTTTCAAGCTGGATCAGCATATCGGTGGCAATAGCTTCGATCTCCGGCACGATATAATGTGGTTTTTCCAGTTCAACCACACGGCGTAATGCATCACCATCAAGCATATTAATGACATGGGAGCGATGCGCGACATGCATAGCTGGCGCGTCGGTATAGCGATCGACGGCAATCACCTCTACGCCGAGACGCTGACACTCGATTGCCACTTCTTTACCCAGTTCACCGGAGCCTAATAACATCACGCGAGTTGCTGCCGGACGCAGCGCAGTGCCTAATAACGTCATAACGAATATCCCCTGATTAATTCCGCGCGCAGTATAAACGAAAACGTTTGCGCGTGTCTTTATTGTTGAAGTTGATTTCCCAATCGAGAAGAAATATACTGTATAAAATCACAGTTATTATGAGAGGCTGCAAATGGCGGTTGAAGTTAAATACGTAGTCATTCGTGAGGGCGAAGAGAAAATGTCGTTTACCAGCAAAAAGGAAGCCGATGCTTATGACAAAATGCTTGATACGGCGGATCTGCTTGACACCTGGCTGACAAATTCTCCAGTGCAAATGGAAGACGAGCAACGTGAAGCCCTTTCGCTATGGCTGGCAGAACAAAAAGATGTGCTGAGCACCATTCTGAAAACCGGCAAATTACCGTCCCCACAGGTCGTCGGTGCTGAATCCGAAGAGGAAGATGCCTCACACGCGGCCTGAAGCAACTTGCGCTCCTGACAATTTGTACCATGCTTTCTCCTGAATCATTGTGCTATGGAGAAAAACATGAAAAAAAGAGGGGCGTTTTTAGGGCTGTTGTTGGTTTCTGCCTGCGCATCAGTTTTCGCTGCCAATAATGAAACCAGCAAGTCGGTCACTTTCCTAAAGTGTGAAGGTCTGGATGCTGCCGGAATTGCCGCGAGCGTAAAACGTGATTATCAACAAAATCGCGTGGCGCGCTGGGCAGATGATCAAAAAATTGTCGGTCAGGCCGATCCTGTGGCATGGGTCAGTTTGCAGGACATTCAGGGTAAAGATGATAAATGGTCAGTACCGCTAACCGTGCGTGGTAAAAGTGCCGATATTCATTACCAGGTCAGCGTGGACTGCAAAGCGGGAATGGCGGAATATCAGCGGCGTTAATGGCCTCTGATAATTCGATTGACCGTCGGCGGATGCGGCGCGAGTGCCTGGTCCGCCCTACAAGGCACTTCAATCGTAGGCCTGGGAAGACGCAACAGCGTCGCATCGGGCAATCAGCATCAAACAATGCCACTCAAAACGTCAAATTACGTTCACCTAAAATACCCTTATCACCTGATATACAGTGAACACCTTACCTGGCGCGAATTTCTTTGAATAACGGCCTGCCGACCCGCTTATTTGCGCATCTTTTGTCTCGATATACATTTTCTGACATCCTCATCCGCTATGCTACAGGCACTAAAAATGGTTATTGAGGAGCAAATATGGCTAACTGGTTAAATCAACTGCAATCCCTGCTTGGGCAAAGCAGTTCTTCTACCTCCTCGTCTGCGGATCAGGGATTGGGCAAACTTTTAGTGCCTGGCGCATTAGGCGGACTGGCTGGGCTGCTGGTCGCAAATAAATCAGCACGTAAACTTCTTACGAAATATGGCACCAACGCGTTGCTGCTTGGCGGCGGAGCAGTAGCGGGTACGGTGCTGTGGAATAAATACAAAGATAAAATTCGCGCGGCGCATCAGGACGAACCGCAGTTTGGCGCGCAAAGTACGCCGCTGGATGAGCGTACGGCACGTTTGATCCTTGCGCTGGTCTTTGCCGCTAAAAGTGATGGTCATATTGATGCCAGAGAACGTGCGGCAATCGACCAGCAATTGCGTGAAGCCGGCGTGGAAGAGCAGGGGCGTTTACTCATTGAGCAGGCAATCGAACAACCGCTGGATCCACAACGCCTGGCTACCGGGGTACGCAATGAAGAAGAGGCGCTGGAAATCTATTTCCTGAGCTGCGCGGCTATTGATATTGACCATTTTATGGAACGCAGTTACCTGAATGCACTGGGTGACGCGCTGAAAATCCCCCAGGACGTTCGTGAAGGCATTGAACGAGATCTCGAACAGCAAAAACGCACTTTGGCGGAATAATTCCGCTCTGGATAGCCTGAAGTTGACTATTTCGGGCTATCCAGAACCACACAGCCATTTGAGCAGGCTGATTTTCTCTGTCTGCATAACATTCGATATCCGCGCCATTACCTGTCATCATCTAAGCAATGACTCCCCTGTTTCGCTTGCATCCCCGGTGAGTTTTGCCACCCTTATAAGATGTTTCAACCAGAAAGAACAATAACATGCTACCAAAAGCCGCCCGCATTCCCCACGCCATGACGCTTCATGGCGATACGCGCATCGATAATTACTACTGGCTGCGGGACGATACGCGTTCTCAGCCGGAAGTCCTGGACTACCTGCAGCAAGAAAATAGTTACGGTCATCGGGTGATGGCCTCGCAACAAGCCTTACAGGATCGCATCTTAAAGGAAATCATCGACCGCATTCCGCAACGAGAAGTTTCTGCTCCCTACATCAAAAATGGCTACCGCTATCGGCATATTTATGAACCAGGCTGTGAATATGCTATCTACCAGCGTCAATCGGCGTTCAGCGAAGAGTGGGATGAGTGGGAAACATTGCTCGATGCCAACAAGCGCGCGGCGCACAGTGAGTTTTATTCGATGGGTGGAATGGCGATTACGCCCGATAACACCATTATGGCTCTGGCAGAAGATTTTCTTTCCCGACGCCAGTACGGAATTCGTTTTCGTAATCTGGAAACAGGTAACTGGTACCCGGAACTGCTCGATAACGTTGAACCCAGCTTTGTCTGGGCGAATGACTCCTGGACTTTCTACTATGTTCGCAAGCATCCGGTGACGCTGCTTCCTTATCAGGTCTGGCGTCACGCCATCGGTACGCCAGCATCGCAGGATAAACTGATCTACGAAGAAAAAGACGATACCTATTACGTCAGCCTGCATAAAACGACCTCGAAGCACTATATAGTCATTCATCTGGCCAGCGCCACCACCAGTGAAGTTCGCCTGCTGGACGCGGAAATGGCCGATGCCGAGCCGTTTGTTTTTCTGCCGCGACGCAAAGATCACGAATACAGCCTTGATCACTACCAGCATCGGTTTTATCTGCGTTCCAACCGCCACGGCAAAAACTTTGGCTTATACCGTACCCGTATGCGTGATGAGCAACGGTGGGAAGAGTTAATTCCGCCACGCGATAACATTATGCTGGAAGGGTTTACGCTGTTTACCGACTGGCTGGTGGTTGAAGAGCGTCAGCGCGGGTTAACCAGTTTGCGCCAAATCAACCGCAAGACCCGGGAAGTCATTGGCATTGCCTTTGATGATCCGGCCTATGTGACCTGGATTGCCTACAATCCAGAACCTGAAACCGCGCGATTGCGTTATGGTTATTCTTCCATGACCACACCAGATACTTTGTTTGAACTGGATATGGATACTGGTGAGCGTCGTGTATTAAAACAAACGGAAGTTCCCGGTTTTGATGCGGCGAATTACCGCAGTGAACACCTGTGGATAGTCGCCCGTGATGGCGTCGAAGTCCCGGTTTCGCTGGTTTATCATCGCAAACATTTTCGCAAAGGACACAACCCGCTACTGGTGTATGGCTACGGTTCTTACGGCGCAAGTATTGATGCCGATTTCAGTTTTAGCCGCTTGAGTTTGTTGGATCGTGGATTTGTCTACGCCATTGTCCATGTTCGCGGCGGTGGTGAGCTGGGGCAACAATGGTACGAAGACGGAAAATTTCTGAAGAAGAAAAATACGTTTAATGATTATCTTGATGCCTGCGATGCATTGTTAAAACTGGGCTATGGCTCTCCTTCGCTCTGTTATGCGATGGGCGGGAGTGCGGGGGGCATGTTGATGGGCGTTGCAATTAATCAACGCCCGGAATTGTTCCACGGCGTTATCGCCCAGGTACCGTTTGTTGATGTTGTAACAACAATGCTTGATGAATCAATTCCTCTTACCACCGGCGAATTCGAAGAGTGGGGGAATCCGCAGGATCCGCAATATTACGAGTACATGAAAAGCTACAGCCCCTATGACAACGTCACCGCACAGGCTTATCCGCATTTACTGGTAACGACCGGTTTACACGATTCTCAGGTGCAATATTGGGAACCGGCAAAATGGGTCGCTAAATTGCGCGAGCTGAAAACCGATAACCATCTTTTATTGCTCTGTACCGACATGGACTCAGGCCATGGCGGTAAATCTGGTCGCTTTAAATCGTACGAAGGCGTAGCGATGGAATATGCTTTTCTGGTCGCGCTGGCGCAGGGAACATTACCCGCTACGCCTGCGGATTAAGTATTTTCCAGATAATGTTTCAGTGTTAAACGCAGTTCCGGGCTCATGCTGTCCAGGTTATTAAATAACCAGCGCAGATAGCCCGGATCGCGTTCGGCAACGTCGGAAACCGCTTTGCCACGGTATTTGCCAAAGGTGAAGGTCGTCATCAACGATGGACGTCCGGTGATATCGGCCATCTGTTCTGCCGTCCAGCCGGAGGTGTTCATAATATCGATAAGCAACGCAGCGGTGATATAACAGTCATACAACGCGCGGTGATGATGCAGGCCCGGCGGCGTCTGTACATTGAGCTTCCGTGTTTTATATAACGCCATATTGCTGTACTTGATCCCTGGCCACAGACGACGGGCCAGTTTCATAGTGCAAATCCACTCACCGGGCATCTCAGGCAGTACGCGGCGGTCAAAGCTGGCGTTGTGCGCGACATACCATTCACTACCGTAATAGTGCGGGATCACATCTTCAATCCACGGTTTATCGGCGACCATGGCTTCGGTGATGCGATGAATCGCCATCGCCTGTGGACTAATAGGACGATCGGGGCGCACCAGGTGGCTCATGGGGTTGACGATTTTTCCGTCAATGACATCAACAGAGGCAATCTCAACGATCCCTCCCTGCAAACCGCAGGTTTCTGTATCGATAATGCGCAACATGGCATGCTCCAGGCCGAAAAAGCCTAACGTAATGGAATGATATCGCCTTGCCAACCCTGTGATGAACGCTGACCGACTAACAATAATGAACCACGATCGGCGCGAACGATGAGACGACCATGTTCATCCCATAGTGCACTGTTACCACGGGCATTTGCCATCAGCACGGCAATTGAGTACTGATGTGAAAAAAATTGTAAGCGGCGGGTCGACGCCAGCAGGTCGGGTTCCCCCAGACATTGCCCTGTCGTAAATAGTGAACAGGTCGGATCCATATCCATACCTTGCGGTTGTTCATCGACCACCGTGATGGTTCTGGAACGACGGCCCAGACATGCACCATGACTCTGATGGTAGATCCCTGGCGTTTTTCGCCACGGTGCGAACACCGCAATTCCACGAATAAAGCGATCGTTATATTCAACGGGAAGGCCGGCAATGATGGTCATTCGCCAGGTCGTTGCAGCATAACAAAGCGGGTCTAACAGCGAGAGATCGGGTGGGGCAGGAAGGGCACGTCGCGAATAATCACACCCCAGTAAAGAAAGCGATGGAAAAACTAACAGCAGACATTGTTGCCTGGCGGCGGCCCTCACAAACTCCAGATGATGAGCTACCTGTTCAGTCAGTGAGGTTGTACGAGGCTCATATTGCGCTGCTGCGACTTTCCAGAACGACATAATGACTTCCTTTTCAAAATGACTGTAAATTATGGATGCGGTTTAGAAAATACTCATAATTTAGCAGGCGTTATGTAAGAAAGTGTAACTCTGTATAAGTTTTATTTAAGTTTAGGCTCGTAAGGTAAACGTGACAGATTGACCGACGCTAAACGGTGGGCGATAAGTCGCTCGCGAAACCAGCTGCGCAAATGTTCAGGCTGTTCACGTTCAACCGCTTCAGCGATCACCGGCATATTGTAGCGTTCTTTAAATGCCACCCCGGCTGCCGCCAAATCGACATTCACTTTATCCATTTCTGTTTGATCCAGTTTAGCCAGATTCTTCAGCATTCTTAATCTCCTCATCATTCGCGGGCAAAAGTTACTAAGAGTGAGCCTGGATGGCAAGCCGGAATTGATGATCCTCGACTCAGACATTAGACAAGGTTATGCTCTGTAAAAAAGTTATTACAAAAAGGAATAGATAATATGACTTCAACTGCACGCTCCCTTCGCTACGCGCTGGCAATCCTGACCACTACGTTGGTGACACCTTCCGTCTGGGCACATGCGCATTTAACGCATCAGTATCCTGCGGCAAACGCGCAAGTGACAGCTGCCCCGCAGGCAATCACTTTAAACTTCTCGGAAGGCGTTGAAACAGGATTCAGTGGTGCAGAAATCACGGGGCCAAAAAACGAAAATATTAAAACATTACCGGCGAAGCGGAATGAGCAGGACCAAAAGCAACTGATTGTTCCACTGGCCGATTCGCTGAAACCCGGAACCTACACCGTTGACTGGCATGTTGTTTCGGTGGACGGGCATAAAACGAAAGGACACTACACCTTTAGCGTGAAATAAATCATGCTGGCGTTTACCTGGATCGCGCTGCGATTTATCCATTTCACCTCGCTGATGCTGGTTTTTGGCTTCGCAATGTACGGTGCCTGGCTGGCCCCCTTAACGATTCGTCGCTTGCTGACGAAGCGTTTTCTGCGTTTACAACAGCACGCTGCCGTCTGGAGTTTGATTAGTGCCACTGCAATGCTCGCCGTTCAGGGCGGGTTGATGGGAACGGGATGGTCAGATGTATTTTCGCCAAACATTTGGCAGGCTGTTTTGCAAACGCAGTTTGGTGGTGTCTGGTTATGGCAAATTGTTCTCGCCCTCGTAACGTTGATCGTCGCCCTTATGCAACCGCGGAATATGCCACGTTTGCTGTTTATGCTCACTACCGCGCAATTTATTCTGCTGGCGGGAGTCGGGCATGCGACGCTGAATGAAGGGGTAACGGCGAAAATCCATCAGACTAATCACGCGATTCACCTGATCTGTGCGGCGGCGTGGTTTGGAGGATTACTGCCGGTGCTCTGGTGTATGCAACTCATCAAAGGCCGTTGGCGACACCAGGCTATTCAGGCGCTGATGCGTTTTTCCTGGTGCGGGCATTTTGCGGTGATCGGCGTACTGGCAAGCGGCGTGCTTAATGCATTGTTGATTACCAGATTTCCCCCCACGCTTACGACTTACTGGGGCCAACTCTTATTGCTCAAAGCCATCCTGGTGATGATTATGGTGGTCATCGCGCTGGCTAATCGTTATGTTCTTGTACCGCGCATGAGGCAGGATGAAGATCGTGCGGCTCCCTGGTTTGTGTGGATGACTAAACTCGAATGGGCGATAGGTGCGGTAGTGCTGGTGATCATCAGCCTGCTTGCGACTCTCGAACCTTTTTGATGGATTACGAAAATGATGAAAAAAAGTATTCTGGCGTTTCTGTTACTCACCAGTTCTGCAGCGGCGCTGGCGGCACCGCAGGTGATTACCGTCAGTCGTTTTGAAGTGGGTAAAGACAAATGGGCATTTAACCGCGAAGAGGTGATGCTGACATGCCGACCGGGCCATGCGTTGTATGTTATTAATCCGAGTACCCTCGTGCAGTATCCTTTGAACGATATCGCACAAAAGGAAGTCGCCAGCGGGAAGACCAATGCCCAGCCCATTTCGGTGATTCAGATTGATGATCCTAACAATCCAGGTGAAAAAATGAGTCTGGCACCGTTTATAGAGCGAGCTGAAAAACTCTGTTAATTACCTAAAATAGCCTTTTGATTTCCAATAAAAAACCGCCTCAGTTCTTTCACCAGAACAGGCGGTTTTTAACATTTAAGCTGATGACCACCACGCTTTTTATTGACCATTTTGCACGCAAACTGGAAAACCTGGCGTCGTCATCTATTCTTAAAGGGCAAGGCAACTAAGCCTGCATTAATGCCAACTTTTAGCGCACGGCTCTCTCCCAAGAGCCATTTCCCTGGACCGAATACAGGAATCGTGTTCGGTCTCTTTTTATCTGTTAAAAGCCAGAAGCATTCCCTTCGCTGACTTTATAGTCAACCATAACACACACTCTACTGTCTGAGTCCAGCGTTTTTTAACATTATTGTTAAGATTATGTGATCTTTAGCGCGGGAGGAAAATATTGATGAAACAGCCTGCGCCCGTTTATCAGAGAATTGCGGGTCATCAATGGCGACATATCTGGCTTTCAGGCGATATACACGGTTGTCTTGAGCAGTTGCGCCGCAAATTATGGCATTGTCGTTTTGATCCGTGGCGAGATTTACTTATCTCAGTGGGAGACGTTATCGATCGTGGGCCGCAAAGTTTACGTTGCCTGCAGTTACTGGAACAACATTGGGTTCGTGCGGTAAGAGGCAATCATGAACAGATGGCGATGGATGCGCTGGCATCCCAGCAGATGTCTTTGTGGTTGATGAATGGCGGCGACTGGTTTATTGCGCTGGCAGATAATCAACAGAAACAAGCGAAAACGGCGCTGGAAAAATGTCAGTATTTGCCTTTTATTCTTGAAGTACACAGTCGCACCGGCAAACATGTTATTGCCCATGCCGATTATCCGGATGATGTTTATGAATGGCAAAAGGACGTCGATTTGCATCAGGTCTTGTGGAGCCGCTCACGATTACGTGAAGGCCAAAAAGGGCAGGGAATTACAGGTGCTGATCATTTCTGGTTTGGTCATACACCGTTGCGCCATCGCGTGGATATTGGCAACCTGCATTATATTGATACCGGCGCTGTCTTTGGGGGCGAACTGACTCTCGTGCAACTGCAATAATTAAAAATCACCGTACTCCTGTGCAGGTCGCCAGAAACCATCTATAAAATCCTCAATCGGAAAACAACCGCCATGGCGGATCCGTTGATCGCTCATAGAATAAAGACACTGCTGTTCCGTGTTGTAGACATCCACAACAATATCTTCACAACCGCCATCCAGGTAGCAAACAAAAAGTACCAGCGCGAACATTTCATCCCCGAAGTGTGGTGCCGTACCGTTAAGTTTAGGAGAGATTTTACAACGAGGGAATAACCAGGATAAATAACCCGCCATGCCGACGGGTTCTTTTTGGATCAGGCAAGACGCATAATCCAGGCATCAGATTGTTGATCGTAACGGGTACGGTAAAGGACAGAGTGTTCGCCATTTAGCAGGGCAGGGATACTGGTTTCAGCATCCCAGGCATCCAGTTGCATACATAAATCGGGGTCTGATTTACAAGGAATGGTTAACGTTCGATCACCCGGCGATTCGCCGTGTAATTCGCCGTCGTCGATTTCAAAAGCGCCTATGCGCACACTGGTTTTCATCTTCGTGCTCTCCATTTAGCTGCCGGTTGTGGTACGACCAGTCCGATCGCACCATTTTTCAGCCTAGTTGAGGCAGCCGAATGTGCCAGTCAAAAAGTGCGCT
Source organism: Escherichia sp. 94.0001 (assembly GCF_013369155.2). Classification (NCBI taxonomy): domain Bacteria; kingdom Pseudomonadati; phylum Pseudomonadota; class Gammaproteobacteria; order Enterobacterales; family Enterobacteriaceae; genus Escherichia; species Escherichia sp. 94.0001. The sequence continues at coordinate 37,827 of NZ_JABWMS020000002.1, forward strand.
TTTTTTGTGCGCTTTCAGGCGTTACCGGTAAAAAGCTTCCCGTCGCGCACCAGTTCACGCGGGTAGCTGTTTTTCAGTCGCGAACCAATCCGTTTGGCTAAACCAATCGGCTGATGCTGGAAAGTAACCAATACATCATCCGCTACTGGCGCGGCTTGCGGGTAAACATCGCGCCCGCGATACCATTCTTCCGCTTCCTGCGGTGTCAGTTCAAAAGCGTTCACATTGTCGGGGGAGGCAAGGGCAATAACCGCTTCATGCTGCCAGCGATAACCTTTGTTATGTGTTTCGGCAAGTTTAATCCCCAACCGAGAAAATCGGACTTTACCGATCAAGGCTTCAATGCCCACCGGGAACAACCACAGTTCTTTGTCGCGTTGCCAGAGTCGCAGGTTTCCATCCCAGTTTAAGCCAACACTTGCAGCCGCCTGACGAATTTGACCGGCTTCGCGATCTTTCACCGGGCTAAACGGGAAATTGCCCACTTTGTATTTTGGGGCGGGTAAGACGGGGATCGCCTGAGTTTTACGCAGACGAGCAACGAAGAAGCCTTCGCAGTCGTAAATTTGTGGGAAAACATGCAAAAAGCCTTCTTCGGTCAGCGCCTTATTTGCACCAGGGAAGAGATCGCCAAGCGGTAAAAACTCTACTGCGTCGGGGTAAGTCTCTTTCAGCCACCGGCAGACGGCTTCATTTTCTTCCTGGTTTAAGGTACAGGTCGAGTAAATCAGCGTACCGCCAGGGCGTAATGCATGAAAGGCGCTGTCGATCAGTTCCCGTTGGGTAGCTGCGATTTCCTGATTGCTTTCTGGTGACCAGTTTTTTAGCGCATCGGGATCTTTACGCACCACGCCTTCGCCGGAGCAGGGAGCGTCCAGCAAAATGGCATCGAACATTTCTGGCACTGCCGCACCAAATACACGGCCATCAAAATGCGTGAGCGCAACATTACGGATGCCACAGCGGCTGATATTGGCATGTAACACTTTTACCCGACTGGCGGAAAACTCATTGGCAAGGATCGCCCCTTCGTTATTCATCCGCGCGGCAATTTGCGTCGTTTTGGAGCCGGGCGCGGCAGCGACATCCATCACCCGCTGTGGTGCATTACCGTCAGCAAACAAGGCGGCGACGGGCAACATTGAACTGGCTTCCTGAATATAAAACAGGCCACTTAAATGCTCGGCGGTACTACCCAATGGCAAGGCATCTTCATCGTTGCGTTCAATCCAGAAACCTTCTTCACACCACGGAATTGGCGTAAGCGTCCAGCCATAAGGGGCGGTTAATTGCAGGAAATCAGCAACGGAGATTTTCAGCGTATTAACGCGAATACTACGGCGCAACGGGCGCTGACAGGCGGCAAGAAAATCATCAAATGAGAGCGTCGAAGGCATTGCTTCGCGCATTTGTGTCAGAAAGGCGTCCGGGAAATAAACGGTGTGTTGGGCCACGAGCATGTACCACTGGCAAAAAAACAGGCGCGCAGTTTAGCATAAACGCTCCGGCGCAGGCACGCCGGAGCAGTGGGCATTATTTGGGAAGCGCTGTTCCCCATTCACGCCACTCTTTCGGTTCACTTTCCTGCAACAGGAAGTGCTTGCCTTCCTGGGCTTTCGGTGCCAGCGGCGTACCCGGAGGCGTAGCGAAGGCGATGCCGCCACGGATAAACTGGTTAAAGGTGCCGGTTTTCACGACGCCGCCCGTCAGACCAAAGTCCAGACTGTAACCCGATGCCAACCAGAAGACGGAATTGTTACGCACCAGGTGTTGATAGCGTTTACTGATGCGCATCGCAATCATCACGCGATCTGACAATGTCCCCAGCGTCATTCCGGTAACCGTACCGACTTCCAGACCACGGAACAGCACAGGCGTACCGATGCCTAACGAACCGGCTTCCGGCGCTTCAACAATAATGCTTAAGCCATCCAGGTAACGCGAATCAGTTATGGTGGCCTCTTGTAATTCAAAGTCGCGGCGAGGATTGCCCCGGCCTGGTTCGACGTTGATATACGGCTGGAGGATAGTATCAAGATGCTCAACGCCAGCTGCCGAAATTTGCGGTGTGACCACTGAGAAGCGTGTACCACCGCGTGCAAAGGTCTGGACATATTCCGGATAGAGTACCGCCTTTGCCTGTACTTCATTGCGCGCGGTAATCAGATCCAGCGTCTGGATTTGCCCGATATCAATACCGAGATAGCGAATTGGCATCCCGACCGCCAGTTTTCCGGCATCGAAAGCGTGAAGCGTAATTTGCCCTCCAACCGCACGGGCCGCTGTTTCGGAAGCATACAGAATTCGCTTGTCGCCTTTACGCTGACTGGCGCTGGCACCGCTGAGGTTATCGAAGCTAATAGCCCCCTTTAATGCTCTGGAGAGCGGGGATGCCTGTACAGTCAGACCACTACCATTTAGCTGAACTTTCGCCCCACCTTCTGCCCAGAACACGCTGTTGCTGGTCAGAAGGTTGCGATACTCCGGCTTAATATGCAGATCGATATCAAACGCGTTAGCTCGCGGACGCACAGTAATAACTTCACCAACTTCAAATTTACGGTACAGCACTACCGATCCTGCCTGCACATCTGGCAATGTCTCTGCACTCAAACTCACGGTTGTGGTGGGTAAATCGCTAAGGCTGTTCTCCAGCGCTTTTTCCAGATTGGCATACAGTGGATAGCTGGCTTTCATCTCGCCTTTATCGCCTGGCAGAATACGTATCCCGCCGTTAATCCATTCTGAGGCGCTGGCACCGAGAAACTCAACGCCATCCAGCCCCACCTTCACGTCGACACGGCTGTTGACGACAAATTTGCTATCGCCTTTTACCAGTTCGCGATGCTGAGGCTCGATGGCGACGGTAAAGGTGACGCCTTTGCTGGTGAGTTTACGATCAATAACCTGGCCTACCTGCACGCCGTGAAGAATGAGCGGCTGACCAGCATCAATGCCGTAACTTTCTGGTGCTGTCAGGGTCAGCGTCAGAACATCTGGCTCATGGAGCAGGGCTTTTTCGCCAGGAACAACAATAAACTCTTTACGTGGCTCACCGTCGCCCGGCACCAACTCGAAGGTTTTGCCGGTCAGCAAGGCACTGAGATTAGCATCGCTAAGGGATAATTTTGGATTACGTAATTCGATGCGGGTATTTTCCCGTAACAGCGTGACGACGCTGGGATCAACGGTCATTTCCCCAGTGACTTTACCACCAGGATTTAAATCCAGTTTAGTCAGCTGTCCGACTTCCAGCCCCTGATACATTAACGGCGTCGAGTCGGCGGTTAATCCGGCCCCACTCGGCAGTTCCAGTTTTATTATTACGCCACGCTGGCTGTGGGCGAGATCTTCATAAAGACCAAAGGTATCTTCCGCCTCGGCAGGTTTCGACTCTTCAGGTGAATCGAAGGCAATCGCACCGTTAACCAGTGCCGCCAGACTTTCCAGTTTCACCTTCGCACCACTGATACTGACGTTGGCATCAACGCCAGAAACGTTCCAGAAACGGCTACCTTTTTTCACCAGGTCGGTAAAACGCCGCTCGATCAGGACATCAATCACCACACCTTGTTTATTGGGATTGATGGCATAGTCGTAGACTTTACCCACCGGGATCTTGCGGAAATAGACCAGTGAACCACTGTTCAGTGAACCGAGATCGGGGGCTTGCAGGTGGATCATCAGATCGCCGTTATCCAGCCGATATTTTGGTTGGGTGTCGAGTGCGACAAAGTGATCCTGCTCTTTACCTTTACCCGGCATCATGCCGATATAGTTACCACCGACGAGGGCGTCCAGCCCGGAGACACCTGCCAGTGAGGCCTTTGGCGTCACCAGCCAAAACTGTGTCTCTTCGCGCAGCGCATCTTTCATATCGGACTTGATGCTGACTTTAACTTCAATCTTACGAAGATCGTCGCTCAGGCTGATATCCTGCACTGTTCCGACTTCAACACCCTGATAACGAACAGGCGTTCGGCCGGGGACGATACCGTCCGCCGACATAAAGTCGATGGTGACGGTATTACCCCGATCCTGATAACTGTCCCAAATCAGCCAACCGGCAATCATAAGCGCGATGAACGGCAGCAGCCAGAAAGGTGAGATACGGCGTTTATTTTTAATCTGCGCTTCAGTCGTCGAAGCGGGCGTTTCCTGACTCATGTGCATCCCAAAGTAAGCGGCTGTCCAGCCATTCCACAGCAAGAATAGTCAAAATTACCGCTGCGCCGAAATAAAACGCAGCCGGTCCCATAGTAAAAGCGAGGATCTGATCGCGATTAATCAGCGACATGGTTAAAGATATGACAAACAGGTCGAGCATCGACCAGCGACCAATCCAGGTCACCATCCGCAGTAACAGAATGCGTGTGCGTAAACCTTGCTGGCATTTAAAATGAATGCTCAACAGTAAAGTGAACATGACGATCACTTTAGTAAACGGCACCAGAATACTGGCGATAAACACGATTCCCGCCACCGCAATGTTGCTACTTGCCAGCGACATAATCCCGGAAAGAATCGTATCTTCCTGCCGTCCTCCGTTCAGATAAATGATAGAAATAGGCAACAGGTTGGCAGGTAACAACAACACGATTGATGCTAACAACGCCGCCCAGCATTTTTGCAGACTATGACGGCGACGCAGGCGTAGCGGGATATGGCAACGCGGGCAGCGACCACGCTGATCAGGATAGCCGGTAAAATGGCACCCAAGACAGACACGGAGTTTCTCGTCCCTACGCGTAGCGGGGCGCTGTGGATAAAATCGCGCCCACAGTTCCTCGACATTAAGATGTGACAACGTCACCGTGATCAATATCACTAATGCAACAAAAGAGAACAGACCAATACCCGCCTGAATGTGCGCATAATCCTGCACCTTTATAGAAGCAACGCCAATACCGACCAGATAGATGTCCAGCATCACCCACTCTTTCAATCGCTCAAGCATCAGCAGTACCGGGCGTAGATTCATTCCCAGTCGGTTACCAAACCATAAATAAGCTATGGAGGTCACCAGAATAAGGGGGGCACCAATAACGCAAAAAAAGACCATCGCCCCCGTTATTGCATCGCCCTGTTTGGTCATTTGCCAGATGCCTTGCATGACATTGGCGTCAATACGAATACCTAACAGCCAGATATGCAACAGCGGTTCGCCCCAGGCAAACGGCATCAGCAACAGCATGGTGAATGCCATTGCTGCCAGGCGCGTTAGCGACCAGTCGCGCCCGTCACGAATTTTTGCCTGACAGCGCGGACAATAGGCACTTTGATGAGAGTTTATCTCGGGTAGGCTAAACAGCATGTCACATTGCGGGCAACGTTGGTAATCACCACGCGGCAGTTCCTCGCCAATTGCCCTCACTGTTATCTTTTTTGTCGGCGTAATTTGTGGTGTGTTAAGAGCCATGACGTGCCAAATGTAATAAGAATTAACATTAATCTTAACCCATGATGGGAATGATCTTGAGCATTAACGCATTTAATGCTTATTTTAATAGGCTGGCAGTTCCAGGTAAGACAACCAAGTGATTACATAATGAACAAAACAGAATTTTACGCGGATTTAAACCGTGACTTTAACGCGCTGATGGCGGGAGAAACCAGTTTTCTGGCAACGCTGGCAAACACCAGTGCGTTGTTATATGAGCGTCTCACTGACGTAAACTGGGCAGGTTTTTATTTGCTTGAGGACGAGACGTTGGTTCTCGGACCGTTTCAGGGCAAAATTGCTTGTGTACGCATCCCCGTCGGGCGCGGTGTGTGTGGCACTGCAGTTGCCCGTAATGAAGTGCAGCGAATCGAGGATGTTCACGCTTTTGATGGGCATATTGCCTGTGATGCAGCAAGTAATTCTGAAATTGTCCTGCCGCTGGTGGTGAAAAATCAGATTATTGGTGTTCTCGATATCGACAGTACCGTCTTCGGTCGCTTTACAGACGAGGACGAGCAGGGCTTACGTCAGCTTGTGGCACAGCTTGAAAAGGTGCTTGCAATGACGGATTACAAAAAATTCTTTGCGAGCGTCGCAGGATAATCAACGGATAACGTAGCATTTACTGATGGCGTCATTATAATGACGCCTGTTCATGCCTGCGCTTGTTGGCTACGTCCGTTGTAATCAGGAAATTTCATGGAAAATCAACCTAAGTTGAATAGCAGTAAAGAAGTAATCGCGTTTCTGGCCGAACGTTTTCCCCACTGTTTCAGTGCGGAAGGTGAAGCGCGTCCGCTGAAAATCGGTATTTTTCAGGATTTGGTCGATCGTGTTGCCGGGGAAATGAACCTGAGCAAAACGCAATTGCGATCCGCTTTACGTCTCTATACCTCGAGCTGGCGTTACCTTTACGGTGTTAAACCCGGCGCAACGCGTGTCGATCTTGACGGCAACCCATGCGGTGAGCTGGACGAGCAACATGTAGAGCATGCTCGCAAGCAGCTTGAAGAAGCGAAAGCACGTGTTCAAGCACAGCGTGCTGAGCAGCAAGCGAAAAAACGCGAAGCTGCCGCAGCTGCTGGTGAGAAAGAAGACGCACCGCGCCGTGAACGCAAGCCACGTCCGACCACGCCACGCCGCAAAGAAGGCGCTGAGCGTAAACCACGTGCGCAAAAGCCGGTAGAGAAAGCGCCAAAAACAGCAAAAGCACCTCGCGAAGAACAGCACACCCCAGTTTCTGACATTTCAGCTCTGACTGTCGGACAAGCCCTGAAGGTGAAAGCGGGTCAAAACGCGATGGATGCCACCGTATTAGAAATCACCAAAGACGGCGTCCGCGTCCAACTGAATTCGGGTATGTCTTTGATTGTGCGCGCAGAACACCTGGTGTTCTGAAACGGAGGCCGGGCCAGGCATGAACATGTTTTTTAGGCTTACCGCGTTAGCTGGCCTGCTTGCAATAGCAGGCCAGACCTTCGCTGTAGAAGATATCACGCGTGCTGATCAAATTCCGGTGTTAAAGGAAGAGACGCAGCATGCGACGGTGAGTGAGCGCGTAACGTCGCGCTTCACCCGTTCTCATTATCGCCAGTTCGACCTCGATCAGGCATTTTCGGCTAAAATCTTTGACCGCTACCTGAATCTGCTCGATTACAGCCACAACGTGCTGCTGGCAAGCGATGTTGAACAGTTCGCAAAAAAGAAAACCGAGTTGGGTGATGAACTGCGTTCAGGCAAACTCGACGTTTTCTACGATCTCTACAATTTGGCGCAAAAGCGCCGTTTTGAACGTTACCAGTACGCTTTGTCGGTACTGGAAAAGCCGATGGATTTTACCGGCAACGACACTTATAACCTTGACCGCAGCAAAGCTCCATGGCCGAAAAACGAGGCTGAGTTGAACGCGCTGTGGGACAGTAAAGTCAAATTCGACGAGTTAAGTCTTAAGCTGACAGGAAAAACGGATAAAGAAATTCGTGAAACCCTGACTCGCCGCTACAAATTTGCCATTCGTCGTCTGGCGCAAACCAACAGCGAAGATGTTTTCTCGCTGGCAATGACGGCGTTTGCTCGTGAAATAGACCCGCATACCAACTATCTTTCCCCGCGTAATACCGAACAGTTCAACACTGAAATGAGTTTGTCGCTGGAAGGTATTGGCGCAGTGCTGCAAATGGATGATGACTACACCGTTATCAATTCGATGGTAGCAGGTGGCCCGGCAGCGAAGAGTAAAGCTATCAGCGTTGGTGACAAAATTGTCGGTGTTGGTCAAACAGGCAAGCCGATGGTTGACGTGATTGGCTGGCGTCTTGATGACGTGGTTGCCTTAATTAAAGGGCCGAAGGGCAGTAAAGTTCGTCTGGAAATTTTACCTGCTGGTAAAGGGACCAAGACCCGTACTGTAACGTTGACCCGTGAACGTATTCGCCTCGAAGACCGCGCGGTTAAAATGTCGGTGAAGACCGTCGGTAAAGAGAAAGTTGGCGTGCTGGATATTCCTGGCTTCTATGTGGGTTTGACAGATGATGTCAAAGTACAACTGCAGAAACTGGAAAAACAGAATGTCAGCAGTGTGATCATCGACCTGCGTAGCAATGGCGGTGGGGCGTTGACCGAGGCAGTATCGCTTTCAGGCCTGTTTATTCCTGCAGGTCCGATTGTTCAGGTCCGTGATAACAACGGTAAAGTTCGTGAAGACAGCGATACCGACGGTCAGGTCTTCTATAAAGGCCCGCTGGTGGTGCTGGTTGACCGCTTTAGTGCTTCGGCTTCAGAAATCTTTGCTGCGGCAATGCAGGATTACGGTCGTGCGCTGGTTGTGGGTGAACCGACATTTGGTAAAGGCACTGTCCAGCAGTACCGTTCATTGAACCGTATTTACGATCAGATGTTACGTCCTGAATGGCCAGCTTTGGGTTCTGTTCAATACACGATCCAGAAATTCTATCGCGTTAACGGCGGCAGTACGCAACGTAAGGGCGTAACGCCAGACATCATCATGCCGACAGGTAATGAAGAAACGGAAACGGGAGAGAAATTTGAAGATAACGCGCTGCCGTGGGATAGCATTGATGCTGCAACCTATGTGAAATCAGGCGATTTAACGGCCTTTGAACCGGAGTTGCTGAAGGCGCATAATGCGCGTATCGCGAAAGATCCTGAGTTCCAGAACATCATGAAGGATATCGCGCGCTTCAACGCCATGAAGGACAAGCGCAATATCGTTTCTCTGAATTACGCGGTGCGTGAGAAAGAGAATAATGAAGATGATGCGACGCGTCTGGCGCGTTTGAACGAACGCTTTAAACGCGAAGGTAAACCGGAGTTGAAGAAGCTGGATGATCTACCGAAAGATTACCAGGAACCGGATCCTTATCTGGATGAGACGGTGAATATCGCACTCGATTTGGCGAAGCTTGAAAAAGCCAGACCCGCGGAACAACCCGCTCCCGTCAAGTAACATCAATCAGGCACAAGAAATTGTGCCTGATTTTTTAACAGCGGCAAGATGCCGTAAATCAGATGCTACAAAATGTAAAGTTGTGTCTTTCTGGTGACTTACGCACTATCCAGACTTGAAAATAGTCGCGTAACCCATACGATGTGGGTATCGCATATTGCGTTTTGTTAAACTGAGGTAAAAAGAAAATTATGATGCGAATCGCGCTCTTCCTGCTAACGAACCTGGCCGTAATGGTCGTTTTCGGGCTGGTACTGAGCCTGACAGGGATACAGTCGAGCAGCGTTCAGGGGCTGATGATCATGGCCTTGCTGTTCGGTTTTGGTGGTTCCTTCGTTTCGCTTCTGATGTCCAAATGGATGGCATTACGATCTGTTGGCGGGGAAGTGATCGAGCAACCGCGTAACGAAAGGGAACGTTGGCTGGTCAATACTGTAGCAACCCAGGCTCGTCAGGCGGGGATCGCTATGCCGCAAGTGGCTATCTACCATGCGCCGGACATCAACGCTTTTGCAACCGGTGCGCGCCGTGATGCCTCTCTGGTTGCTGTCAGCACCGGTTTGCTGCAGAACATGAGCCCGGATGAAGCCGAGGCGGTAATTGCTCACGAAATCAGCCACATCGCCAATGGTGATATGGTCACCATGACGCTGATTCAGGGCGTGGTGAACACCTTCGTTATCTTTATTTCCCGTATTCTGGCGCAGCTGGCTGCTGGCTTCATGGGCGGTAACCGTGACGAAGGTGAAGAGAGCAACGGCAACCCACTGATCTACTTTGCCGTCGCGACGGTGCTGGAACTGGTGTTTGGTATTCTGGCGAGCATTATCACCATGTGGTTCTCGCGTCACCGTGAATTCCACGCCGATGCGGGTTCAGCAAAACTGGTTGGTCGTGAGAAAATGATTGCCGCGCTGCAACGTCTGAAAACCAGCTATGAACCGCAAGAAGCAACCAGCATGATGGCTTTCTGTATTAACGGGAAGTCGAAATCGCTCAGTGAGTTGTTCATGACTCACCCGCCGCTGGATAAACGTATTGAAGCTCTGCGTACGGGTGAATACCTGAAGTAATATGAAGTAAATACTAAAAAGCGCGTCCTGATCGACGCGCTTTTTTTATGCCCTGGATCGTGGCTGGGTAATACGTAAGCCACTGACACAGGCAGCAATCACTGCCAGAATAGCCGCAGCCATCAGCGAGACGTGTGTACCATTATCACCAAACTGATTTAGCATCAGCGCCACCAGCGCCGCGCCACTACTCTGACCCAATAGACGAGCCGTCCCTAACATGCCACTGGCCCCACCGCTACGTTCGCGCGGAGCGGAGGTAATAATGGTGTGGTTATTGGGTGACTGGAATAAGCCAAATCCAGCGCCACATAAGATCATCGGCCAGATAATATTGATATCCGCAGGTGACGCGGGCAGCAGAACCAGGGAAAAAAGCCCCGCAGCCATGATGAACAACCCTAAAGCACCCAGCAATCCTGCATGTACGCGTTCAATCAAATAGCCTGCCAGCGGAGCCATCACCATTGTTGCTAACGGCCACGGTGTCAGAAGTAAACCTGTTTCGACTTCACTACGCCCGAGCACGGTTTGCAGGTAAAAGGGCAGGGAAACCATTGCCAGCATTTGTGCGCAGAAAGAGCAAACAGATGTGCAAATAGAAAGTGAAAACAGCGGGATACGCAGTAAATCCACCGGTAGCAGCGGTACGGGAAGAGAAAGCTGGCGGCGAATAAAGAAAATACCAACGACAACCATTACCACCAGTTCCGCGCCAATCAACGTCAGCGATTGCCCCTGAGCGAAACCACTCAATGCAGTAATAAGCAGGCCGAAGGTTAACGCGTTCATCACGGCGCTGGGCAGGTCGAAACGGGGTTTACTGGCACGAGAGCCATTGGGTGGCAGAAAACGCATCGCCAGAAGCAGGGCGATAATACCCAACGGTACGTTGATTAAAAATAACCATTTCCAGGATGCGATGGAGAGGATTGCTGCAGCAATTGTCGGCCCGGCAGCAGAAGAGACGGCAACAATAAACGAGTTTACGCCCATCCCTCTACCCAGAAAACGTTGTGGATAGATCAGGCGGATAAGTGCGGTATTAACGCTCATCAACGCTGCACCGCCGAAACCTTGTATGACACGAGCAAGGGTGAGCATTTGTAGCGAATCAGAAAGGGCGCAGAACAGTGAAGACAACAGAAAAACGACCAGACCGCATTTATAAATACGTCGATAGCCAAACATATCGCCCAGAAACGAAAACGAGAGCAGGGAGATGACAATGGCGATTTGATAGGCGTTCACTACCCAGATGGAACTGGCCGGTGTGGCATGAAGGTCTGTGGCGATTGTTGGCAAGGCGACGTTGGCGATTGCGCCGTCAAGCACAGCCATCGAAATACCAATCACAATGGTTAATATCGCACCGTATCGCTGGGGCAATGGCAGGCCGTCGGCCTGAACTTTTGGCATAGGAATTTTATATCTTTGGTGAATAATCAACAGGGGTAAGATTCTAGCACTGATATTCACGGTGGATGTCGCAGAATTGTAACTAACCGGCAAAAGATGGATTGCGACCACCCAGGTGCGAAATTATAATAAAAAACAGTTCTGATTTTTATAAAACACTCGCAATGAGGTGATAAATGGCTAACGCAGATCTGGATAAACAGCCTGATTCTGTATCTTCCGTGCTGAAAGTTTTTGGCATTTTGCAGGCGCTGGGTGAAGAGCGCGAAATAGGGATAACCGAGCTGTCGCAGCGCGTCATGATGTCAAAAAGCACCGTTTATCGCTTTTTACAGACCATGAAAACCCTGGGTTATGTGGCGCAGGAAGGGGAGTCGGAGAAATATTCGCTGACCCTGAAATTGTTTGAACTGGGCGCTCGTGCGTTACAAAACGTCGATTTAATTCGTAGTGCAGATATCCAGATGCGTGAGATCTCCCGCCTGACGAAAGAAACTATCCACCTCGGCGCACTGGACGAAGACAGTATTGTTTACATCCACAAAATTGACTCTATGTACAATTTGCGCATGTATTCACGGATTGGTCGTCGTAATCCGCTGTACAGCACCGCGATTGGTAAGGTACTGCTGGCATGGCGCGATCGCGATGAAGTGAAGCAAATTCTCGAGGGCGTGGAGTATAAACGCAGTACCGAACGGACCATCACCAGTACTGAAGCGTTATTACCCGTTCTGGACCAGGTGCGCGAGCAGGGGTATGGCGAAGATAACGAAGAGCAGGAAGAAGGACTGCGTTGCATTGCGGTTCCGGTATTTGATCGCTTTGGCGTGGTCATTGCCGGTCTGAGCATCTCCTTCCCGACGTTGCGTTTCTCTGAAGAGCGTTTACAGGAATATGTCGCAATGTTGCATACCGCGGCGCGCAAAATTTCTGCACAAATGGGTTATCACGACTATCCGTTCTGATGAGAGTAAGAACCTGTCTGAATATCAAACAGACAGGTTCTTTATTTAGCATGAGAAAAATAAAGTTGAAGGTGGCGTTATATTAAACGCACTTGCGATAAGAATATTTTACTTATGAGTGAGAATCTGGTTATTTATTACCCTTAACCATTATCGACCACAATATTGCTTTTACGTAACAACGGGCAATCTGTTATCCCCAGAAAACCACTTTTAGTGTGCAGGTATTGTACCGTGCTGGTGCCTCTGGCGGTCAGATAGGTACATTGCAAACCTAATCCCGCGGCATTCTCTTTGCTTCCAATCAAAACGCCATATCCGCTGAGTAATAATCCTATCCATACCAGTGCTATCAGCATAACTGTGCGAATGATGAATCGCATTACAACCTCTTCTCTTTTTATGTTCGCTTAATCGTAGCGGCAATATGCGCTGAAGCAAGCGACTCATTCTGAAAAAGCACGAATATCGACATAGTTAGGCGCTGTTTAACTAACACATGCTAGTTTAATGACATAAGGTAGGTGAAACGGAGATTGGAGTGAAAAAGTTTCGATGGGTCGTTCTGGTTGTCGTGGTGTTGGCTTGCTTGCTGCTTTGGGCGCAGGTATTCAACATGATGTGCGATCAGGATGTACAATTTTTCAGCGGAATTTGTGCCATTAACCAGTTTATCCCGTGGTGATATCATTTTTTCAGCACTAGATTTTCTTCCTCTCCAGCAGTGGTAGAATAGCGCCTCTACTCAGAGGTGGTGAAATGAACGAAGTTGTAAATTCAGGCGTGATGAACATTGCGTCTTTGGTTGTATCGGTGGTGGTTCTTCTTATCGGGCTCATCTTGTGGTTTTTTATCAATCGTGCCAGTTCACGAACTAACGAACAGATTGAACTGCTTGAGGCGTTGCTGGATCAGCAAAAACGTCAAAATGCACTGTTACGTCGTTTGTGCGAAGCAAACGAACCTGAGAAAGAAGATAAAAAGACCGTTGAGAGTCAAAAATCGGTTGAAGACGAAGATATTATTCGTCTGGTCGCCGAACGGTAATCCTTCCTCAATCTTGAGTAACCCCGTCGTTGAAGGGTTACTCAATTCATCCTGATTATACGCACTGTCATGGTGCAACTGCTTCAAATTAAAACTCTGGTCTGACTTCAAATAATTATCATATTATTTATTTGCGTAACGGGATATCAGAAAAAGATATTTAGCCCATTAATTTATTAGGATGTTTACATCGGATTTGTGATTAAGCGTGTTATTATTTATTAGCGAAACGTTTCTCTCTTGATTTTTTTGCGCATTCATCAATTTTTCTTATTTTAAATTTACAATACCTTTGGCGATTGACTTCTCTTTGGGGTGATTGATAGCCGTTAACTGACTGTTTTATGAGAAAAAGTGATATAACTTTTTATTCATTGCATAGCAGAAAATGTGATATTGCACGCACTATGTAATAACTTCTCCCATTGGCCTGGAACAACTGAACTTATTGAACTATGTTAGAAAATACGTCAGTTTAAGTATCTGCCTGAACTGGCAAGGTTAAGCACAATGATATATCGGCGCGTATTCCGTTGCATAAGTGTGCAAAAAAAGTGGAAGACGTATCGAGATTTGTGCGTCTGATCGAGACATGTTTAAAAATGGCTTGCCATAATTAACGTTGTATGTGATAACAGATTTCGGGTTAAACGAGGTACAGTTCTGTTTATGTGTGGCATTTTCAGTAAAGAAGTCCTGAGTAAACACGTTGACGTTGAATACCGCTTCTCTGCCGAGCCTTATATTGGTGCCTCATGCAGTAATGTGTCAGTTTTATCTATGTTATGCCTGCGGGCGAAGAAAACAATCTAAGGAATTTTTCAAATGGCAAAGATTAAAGGTCAGGTTAAGTGGTTCAACGAGTCTAAAGGTTTTGGCTTCATTACTCCGGCTGATGGCAGCAAAGACGTGTTCGTACACTTCTCCGCTATCCAGGGTAATGGCTTCAAAACTCTGGCTGAAGGTCAGAACGTTGAGTTCGAAATTCAGGACGGTCAGAAAGGTCCGGCAGCTGTTAACGTAACAGCTATCTGATCGAATCCACTGATCTGAAGTGTGAAGACACTTCAATCTCGCTATAAAGCCTCGTCGAATGCGAGGCTTTTTACTTTGTTTTATCTTCGCTCCTGGCGTTCGGATATTTGCCCGCCGCGTGATTCGCGTTACACTTGCGGCCTTTAGTATCCTGCCGGAGTTGTCATGTCGTTTTCCTGTCCACTTTGCCATCAGCCTCTTTCGCGTGAAAAAAACAGCTATATCTGTCCCCAGCGACATCAGTTTGATATGGCGAAAGAAGGGTATGTCAATTTGCTGCCCGTTCAGCATAAACGGTCTCGTGATCCGGGCGACAGCGCGGAAATGATGCAAGCACGCCGCGCATTCTTAGATGCCGGACATTATCAGCCACTGCGTGATGCAATTGTCGCCCAACTGCAGGAACGGCTTGATGAAAAGGCCACGGCGGTGCTGGATATTGGCTGTGGTGAAGGGTATTACACACACGCATTTGCCGATGCGTTGCCCGAAATCACCACGTTTGGCCTGGATGTCTCGAAGGTAGCGATAAAAGCGGCGGCGAAACGCTATCCGCAGGTCACTTTTTGTGTTGCTTCCAGCCACCGTTTGCCGTTTTCCGATACCAGTATGGACGCCATAATACGTATTTACGCGCCGTGTAAAGCAGAAGAGTTAGCGCGAGTAGTGAAGCCTGGCGGTTGGGTCATTACTGCCACGCCGGGACCGCGACATTTGATGGAGCTGAAGGGGCTGATTTACAATGAAGTACATCTTCATGCACCTCATGCAGAACAACTCGAAGGTTTTACATTACAGCAGAGTGCTGAGTTGTGTTATCCGATGCGTCTTCGCGGTGATGAAGCCGTCGCATTATTGCAGATGACGCCGTTTGCCTGGCGTGCGAAGCCAGAAGTCTGGCAAACACTGGCAGCAAAAGAAGTGTTCGACTGCCAGACGGACTTTAATATTCACCTCTGGCAGCGTTCTTATTAACCGTGGAAGTGCGTCCAGAGGATCTGGACGCCGATGCCGATCAGCACCAACCCGCCGAGAATTTCTGCTTTTTTCCCAATAATTGAGCCAATAAAGCGACCAACCATCATCCCTAATGTCGACATAATCAAGGTTGCACAACCAATGGCCAATGCGGTCGCGATAATGTTGACCTGCAGGAAGGCGAGACCAACACCCACAGCCATGGCATCCAGGCTGGTGGCAATCGCGGTGGTTACCAGTAGCCAGAAACCGTGTCGACGGCGCGGTTCTTCATCTTCATCATCTGCGCCACGAAAACCCTCAATAATCATTCGCCCGCCGAGGAATATCAGCAGCACAAACGCAATCCAGTGGTTCCATTCAAGGACAAACCGGCTGGCTAACATGCCCATTCCCCAGCCGATCAGCGGCGTCAGGGTTTCGACGGCACCAAAAATAAGGCCGGTTCGCAAAGCTTCAGAAAATTTCGGTTTATGGAGGGTGGCACCTTTACCGATTGATGCAGCAAATGCATCCATCGACATACCAAACGCAAGAAGAACAGTAGCAGTGATATTCATGACAACGTCCTGACCGGGGTATCCATAAAACACATCATCGCCCCCAGCAAACATGCATACATGAACAACAAACCGCGATGATTTTCGCGTTCATGCAGGCATAGCGATTGATGTGCATATGGTCTCGCCTGACTGAAAGTGTTCAGTCCGTACGTGCCACGTTTTGCAACGAGTATGTTGACACGTACATTTCCGGAATCTGGAAATCGGCTACTCCCCAAATGAGGGCGCAACATTAACATATTTTTAGAATATAAAACAACTGTTGGGATATATTATTTCAGCAGTTAATTGATAACGATTGTCATTTGGATTTATATATCAATGAAACGTTAAAATAAATAACAAATAAGGGAAGGGGTAATATAGCCTAAGCTATGTCTGATTATTAAAAATACACTAAACATAGCTTTGGCTAAATTGATAACTTATTGAGTTGAAACGAGAAGCTTATAAATTTTTTCCAGATCGTCGATATTTCGAACGCGAATTAACAGCCGGCGCTGTTCTAATTGCATCACCAACACGCCATCTTCCGACAAGTTCATCGCTTTGATTCGGCTATATTCAATCCAGACATTGGCGAAGAAAAAACCTTTTTGTTTAAAGATGATCTTCGGAACGCGGATCCAGAATATATAAAACCCCATTAGAGCCAGTGCACTTAATAACCATGTCGTTATTTGCGCGCCATGATTCGTGACGTTGTTATAGATAAGAATGACAATCAGTCCTACGAAGATAACGCTGTCGATGCGGCCACGTCGGAGCAAAGGAATTGCCAGCAGGGTGGGGCCGTTGCGGCGGGGCATGATGAACTGATCGTAGATCGCGAAGGTCAGGAGTGCGGCGATAAAAAGAATCAGTACCAGGTCCGTGATTGTCATTAATCCTCCAGATAAAAAAACGGGGCCAAAAGGCCCCGGTAGTGTACAACAGTCTTACAGTCCCAGCAGGCCGCAAGCGTAACCAGCGATACCGATGACGAAGAAGCCAACGATGATCCACAGCGGGTTAACTTTTTTGCGCAGCAGCCACATACAAGCAAAGGTCAGCAGCAGTGGTACCAGGCCCGGCATTAACTGGTCAAGAATAGTCTGGACAGTGGTAACGTGTTCTTTGCCCGTCTGGTCAGTAATGCGAGAGACAACCAGCGGGATGTTGACATGTGTCCACTTGTTAACCAATGCCCCCATGACAAACAGGCCGAGAATAGACGCCCCTTCCGTCAGTTTTTGCAGGAAGCCGCCACCCATATCTTTAACGATATCGATACCTTTGGAGTAACCATACGCTACGCCGTAGTAACGGGTTGCCAGACGCACCAGGTTAAACAGGATGAAGAACAGAAGCGGACCTAACAGGCTGCCGCTCATCGCGATACCGGCACCCAGCGCTGCAAATACCGGACGTACCGTTCCCCAGAAGATCGGGTCGCCTACACCAGCCAGCGGCCCCATCAAACCGACTTTGATACCATTGATAGCACCGTCATCGATCTCTGCGCCATTAGCACGCTGTTCTTCCAGCGCCAGGGTTACGCCGAGAATCGGCGCAGCCACGAACGGCTGGGTGTTAAAGAACTCCAGGTGACGGCGAATAGCTTGTTTACGAGCTTCGTTGTTCTCAGGGTAGAGGCGACGAATTGCCGGTACCATAGAGAAGCAGAAACCCAGTGCCTGCATACGTTCGAAGTTCCATGAACCCTGGAAGAGGTTAGAACGCAGGAAGACGCCACGAATATCACTTTGAGTGAGTTTTTTCTCGGTGGTAGTTTGAGTTGTATCAACCATTTCGCTCACCTGTTAGTCCAGTTCGTTATCGAGATCGTTGTTACCAGCTGCCTGAGCAGGCGCACCGGCTACGCGGTTGTATTTCGGGCTAAGTTGGATGTAGAGCACTGCCATAACAGTACCAATCACACCCAGAGCAACCAGGTTAAAGTTGGTGAATGCTGCGGTTACGAAGCCGAGGTAGAAGAACGGCATCAGGTAGCCAGCACGCATCATGTTGATAACCATCGCATAACCAACCACCACGATCATGCCACCGGCGATATTCAGACCATTGGTTACCACTTCCGGAATCGCATTCAGCATGTTCTGGACTTCGCTGGTACCAACAGACAGCGCAACGATGACGGCCGGAATAGCCACACGCATTGCTTGCAGGAACAGAGAAGAAACGTGGATCCAGGAAATCGCTGTCAGGTTGCCGTTATCAGCAGCCTTATCCGCAGCGTGCTGGAAGGCAACGGTAATAGTACGAACGATGATGGTCAGTACCTGGCCCGCAGCGGCCAGAGGGATTGCCAGTGCGATACCTGCACCAATGCTCTGATGACCTGCGATAACCAGAATAGTAGAAATGATGGAAGCCAGAGCGGCGTCAGGCGCAACTGCAGCACCGATGTTCATCCAGCCCAGCGCGATCATTTCCAGCGTACCACCGATAATAATACCGGTTTTCATATCCCCAAGAACGATACCCACCAGGGTACACGCGATTAGCGGACGGTGAAACTGAAATTCATCGAGGATAGATCCCATACCTGCGATACAGGCTACGATAAATACCAGCACAATTTGAAGAGTGGTAATCTCCATTGTACTTCTCCTGTTTACGTAAGACTTAAGTGTGAAAACTGAGTGATAATCAACACAATACGTTACTTATCGATTTTGCTGATCAGATCCATCATTTTCAGTTTCGGATCGGTGGAAACCTTACGGACTTCCAGCTCAATACCGCGCGCATTCAGTTTCTTGAACGCCTCGATATCTTTTTCATCAACAGAAACCGCGTTATTCACCTGGGTTTTACCCTGACGGAATGCCATACCACCAACGTTAACAGAGGTGATTTTCACGCCGCCTTCAACGAGACGCTCTACATCTGTAGGGTTGGTAAATAACAGCATTACGCGTTCGCCAGCATATTTCGGGTTGTTGTAGACGCGAATCATTTTGGCGACATCAACCACGTGTGCTGTTACGCCCGGAGGTGCAACCTGGGTGAGCAGTGTCTTACGAACGGTATCCGCAGCCACTTCATCACTAACAACAATAATACGGGAGACATTGGTTTCTTTAGTCCAGCGGGTGGCGACCTGACCGTGAATCAGACGGTCGTCGATACGCGCAAGGCCAATAACCATGTAGTCGTTTGGTCCCATTGGTTTTGCCGGAGTTGGAGCCGCTTTTGGTGCTGCGGCAACGGGTGCTGGCGCGGCTTTTTCAACCGGTTTGGCTTTCAGTGCTTTCACGCCTTCACGGCCTGTTTCTACTGCCAGCGCCACCAGTTCATCAAAGCTTGGGTCATCATCACGGGCCATTAACGTTTCCACGAGCATTGGAATGTTAACGCCTGCAATGACTTCATAATGCTCTTTGTCGACGACAATGCGGCTGGCAGCATTGAACGGGCTGCCTCCCCATGTATCAACGAGAAACAGCACGCCTTTAGTGGTGTCGAGTTTTGCCAACTGAGCGTTGTACTTTTCAATCAGCGTTTCGGCATTTTCACCTGGAACGAAATCGATCCAGCCGACGTTTTCCTGCTCGCCTAACAGCATTTCTGCCGTTTTAAGCAACTGCTCTGCAGCCCAACCATGTGTGCCTATGACAATAGCAATGGTCACTTGCTACCTCCTTTATTATCGTTAACACCTCAACGTGCCAGATGTATTTTTGAATCGTCGTCCACAATCGAATCGATTCAGATAAGGGCTACAACCAAAAACCCCTGCGTTTCGCGATTTATTTTAGATATCGAAAAAATTATTTTATGTGATGAAGATCCGTAATTTAACTTTCGATTAGCAGAAATTTCGAAAGGTAAAATATCCTTGTCACATTCGTTTGCAAAGGAAGGTAAATCTTTGCCAAATCAGATGTGTCTCTGATATGTTTAACTCCCGTTTAACAACCATGGAGTATAGGGCAGTAGCCCGCAGTATGGATCGTCACCGACGTCATTTCAGCATCAGGCCTTTTAACGCCTGCTTTTCTGGCACTTTATGCCGCACCTTTCGTTTGCCTTTTGTCGTTACGCCTGCATTATTTCTGGCGCCGAATAGCTATTCCTTAAGCAGGAGCTTGTCATGGAATTCTTAATGGACCCCTCAATTTGGGCGGGGCTACTCACGCTTGTTGTTCTCGAAATTGTGCTGGGTATCGATAACCTGGTCTTCATCGCCATTCTTGCTGACAAACTGCCGCCAAAACAACGCGATAAAGCGCGTTTGCTGGGATTATCACTGGCGCTGATTATGCGTCTGGGGCTGCTGTCGCTGATTTCATGGATGGTCACGCTGACCAAACCGCTATTTACCGTCATGGATTTCTCTTTCTCCGGACGCGACCTGATTATGTTGTTCGGGGGGATATTCTTGCTGTTTAAAGCGACAACCGAACTGCATGAACGGCTGGAAAACCGCGATCATGATTCCGGCCACGGTAAAGGCTACGCCAGTTTCTGGGTGGTCGTCACACAGATCGTCATCCTTGACGCCGTCTTCTCGTTGGATGCGGTAATTACGGCAGTAGGGATGGTTAACCATCTACCGGTGATGATGGCGGCGGTGGTGATTGCGATGGCGGTCATGTTGCTGGCATCGAAACCGCTGACGCGATTTGTTAACCAGCATCCAACGGTGGTGGTGCTCTGTCTGAGCTTCCTGTTAATGATTGGTCTGAGTCTAGTGGCAGAAGGTTTCGGTTTCCACATTCCGAAAGGTTACCTGTATGCCGCGATTGGCTTCTCGATCATCATCGAAGTGTTTAACCAGATTGCGCGTCGCAACTTTATTCGTCACCAGTCGACTTTGCCGCTGCGTGCGCGTACTGCCGATGCCATCCTGCGTTTGATGGGGGGGAAACGTCAGGCCAATGTTCAGCACGATGCCGATAACCCGATGCCTATCCCGGTACCGGAAGGTGCGTTTGCCGAAGAAGAACGTTACATGATTAACGGTGTATTGACGCTGGCGTCGCGTTCTCTGCGCGGGATCATGACGCCGCGCGGTGAAATAAGCTGGGTTGACGCTAATCTCGGGGTCGATGAAATCCGTGAGCAGCTGCTCTCCTCACCGCACAGTCTGTTCCCGGTATGTCGCGGTGAACTGGATGAAATCATCGGTATCGTACGTGCTAAAGAACTGCTGGTGGCGCTCGAAGAAGGTGTTGATGTGGCGGCGATTGCTTCGGCGTCTCCGGCGATTATCGTCCCTGAAACCCTTGACCCGATCAACCTACTGGGCGTGCTGCGTCGTGCTCGCGGGAGCTTCGTTATCGTGACCAACGAGTTTGGTGTGGTACAAGGCCTGGTCACGCCGCTGGATGTGCTGGAAGCCATTGCGGGTGAATTCCCGGACGCTGACGAAACGCCGGAAATCATTACCGATGGTGACGGCTGGCTGGTAAAAGGCGGTACAGATTTGCATGCCTTGCAGCAGGCGCTTGATGTTGAGCACCTTGCCGATGACGATGATATCGCGACGGTCGCGGGCCTCGTGATCTCGGCAAATGGTCACATTCCCCGTGTGGGCGATGTGATTGATGTAGGGCCACTGCATATCACCATCATTGAAGCCAATGATTATCGTGTTGATCTGGTTCGCATTGTTAAAGAGCAACCGGCGCACGATGAAGATGAGTAAGCGTTAACGTAACGGCATAACGGGCGTGATATGTCCATTATGCCGGGCGGGCGGCGGTTGGCTGCCCGCCAGCCATTTGGGAAAATCGCGTAGCGGCATCGGCTGTGCGTACAAATACCCTTGCAAAATATGCACGCCATGACGGCGCAAATACTTCGCCTGTTCTTGTGTTTCCACACCCTCCGCCACCAGTTCAATATTCAGTCTTTGCCCCAGTGCGATGATGATATCGGTCACCGTCGAGTTAACCGCGTCAGAACCTATAGCTGCGGTAAATGACTTATCAATTTTCAGCACGTCAGGACGTAATGTTTCAAGCCAGGAAAATGAACTGTTGCCGGTGCCGAAGTCATCAATCGCCAGTTTGACGTTTTTACGATGCAGCTCGCGGGCAATCCGATAATCAACATCCAGTAAGGCATCGCGTTCGGTGATTTCGAGGATCAGTTGCTGAATCGGGTGAGCGCTAAACCAGTACTGATTGAGATCTTTTATCAGCACACCACGGCGAAAATGGCTGGGTGCTACGTTAATGCCAACATGAAACTGACTACTCATTGGGAAAACATGCCGCTGACGGATGGTTTCTGCCATCACATAGCGGGTCAGTGGCACAATTAAATGATGTTCTTCCGCGATAGGAATAAACACATCCGGTGAAATCCAGCCCTGACGTGGATTGTTCCAGCGCAGCAAAATCTCTACACCAATACATTGCTGGCTGCGCGCATTAAGCAAAGGCTGGCAGAACAATTCGAACTCATGTTGCGCCAGGCCCAGATTGATTTCACGGGAAAAACTCATCCGGTAAGCGGTCGCCAGCCAGGTGATATAGCCCACAAGTAAACTTAGCAGCACCGCCAGCGGTAATTGTGTTGGAAGATAGTGCCATGCCAGCGCCGTAGCCCCCGGACCATTAACGTTAATGGTAAAAGGAAAGCGTTGCGAAGAAACCTGATAGTTTTCATTGTCTTCAGGTTGCGGAAGGGAATCTACCAGCCCATTACCATAGAGCAAATGCCGATCGTCCACCGTCAGGCTGGCGCTACTGATTTGCGGCAGTTGTGGCTCAAGCAGCATTGCCGCCAGTAAGTCGATGTTGATCATCTCCATGACCCCAGCATTGCTACTGCCCGCTGCAGGCGTCCATTGAATCAAAACCGGACTGCCTTTAATCAGGGCATGGTCGGTCGTCAGTCGTAAAAGTGGTTGCGGTGCAGGAAGTTCAGCCAGAATGTCCACGACGGGCACATTGCGATAACCAAAAATGCTGGAGCAATAAAGTGTGCCGTCTTGCACCAGGCCAATGGATCGCACAGTTTGGAGTTTTGCCGCCTGTTTACGTAATGGCAAATGGGCGACAGAGCAGGGCAGACCAATTAGCGGAAGTAAGACTTCGCTACCTGCCTGTAGGGGAAGCAGTACTTTATCTAATTCCTCTACAGCGTGATTGGCGAATTGTACTACCCGTTGTTGATTTAAGTTACGCTGTGAAATAAATCGCACGCTCAGGGTCGAAGCGAGCGTAACGAGTGCGCAAATCGTACAAACAATCATTCGATTACGGCGATAGGTTTTAATGATCCGTTGTGCTTTTTGCATGCGGGCCACCCTGTAAGCGTATGGCGACAAACGCCTGACGCAACAGTGGAAGTGTAGTGGGGAAAATTACAGCAGACGAGAAAGCAGGGATAAATTCGCCCATCCGTTGCAGATGGGCGAGGATAAAGTATTAGTCACACTGGACTTTAATTGCCAGACCACCACGAGACGTTTCGCGGTACTTGGCGTTCATGTCTTTACCGGTTTCGTACATCGTTTCGATGACTTTATCCAGCGAGACGCGCGGCGCACTGGTGCGACGCAGGGCCATCCGCGCGGCGTTAATCGCCTTGACTGACGCAATGGCGTTACGTTCAATGCACGGCACCTGAACTTGCCCTGCAACAGGGTCACAGGTCAGACCGAGGTTGTGCTCCATGCCAATTTCCGCTGCCACACAAACCTGTTCCGGGCTACCGCCCAACAGCTCGGCAAGGCCCGCAGCAGCCATTGAACAGGCAACACCCACTTCGCCCTGGCAACCGACTTCCGCACCGGAAATAGAGGCGTTCATTTTATACAGTGCACCAATCGCGCCCGCAGCCATAAAGTAACGGGTATAGATGTCCGGGCTAACCGATTCAATAAAGTGGTCATAATAAGCCAGCACTGCCGGAACAATGCCACAAGCACCGTTGGTTGGCGCTGTTACCACACGACCACCGGCGGCGTTTTCTTCGTTAACTGCCAGCGCAAACATGTTTACCCAGTCAATGACATTCATCGGATCGTTAGACAGTTTATCGCTGGAAACCAGCATCCGGCGCAGGGCCGACGCACGACGCGGCACGCGCAGCGGGCCTGGCAGTACGCCTTCGGTGTTCATCCCGCGATCGATACATGCCTGCATGGTTTGCCAGACATGCGCGAAATACTCGTCGATCTCTTTCTTGCTGTGCAGCGCCAGTTCGTTCTGCATAGCGAGACCAGACAGCGAATAGCCGGTTTCATTACAGTAAGCGAGCAGTTCGGTGGCAGATTTGAACGGATACGGCACGCTCACTTCGTTGGCGGCATCCTGACCAAAGTGTTCTTCATCGACGATAAAACCGCCGCCGATGGAATAATAAGTTTTGCTGTAGACGACTTCATCGCCGTTATAGGCGTGGATTTGCATACCGTTTTCATGCAGCGGCAGGTTGCCGTTATGAAAACGCATCCCGTTGTCGCGCGGGAAATCCACTTCATGCCGTCCCTGTGCCAGCAGCAGACGTTCGCGCTCTTCTACGTCGCGAATAAAACCGGGAATACTGTCGATATCCACGGTGGCAGGTTCGTTACCTGCAAGACCCATAATAATGGCGATATCGGTGTGGTGGCCTTTACCCGTCAGCGACAGTGAACCATAAACGTCCACGGCAACGCGAGTAACGCTATCCAGTAAGCCTTTTTCGACCAGATCATCGACGAACTGTTTACCCGCCTTCATAGGCCCTACGGTATGGGAAGATGAGGGACCAATCCCCACCTTAAACATGTCGAATAGACTAATCACGATAATACTCCTGACAAGGTGACTGGACTTCCAGTAACGAACGAATAACAGCGCATAGTGTAAGAGGGAACGCGGCGACTGGCTTAACTATTCACATGAATTAAACTAATCAAAAACCGCGATTTAACTAATATTGCGATGATTGTCTCAAGTAGTGTTTTGTAGATGTAAAGATAAGTATAGTCAGGGTTTCACACCAATTTGCAGCGCCAGCTCACGAATTATGCCTGCGGTCATTCCCCATACAAAATACTGTTCATACCAGGACAGCCATACCCGATGTGAATCGCCACGGCGGTAGATATCTAAAGGGTGATAACGACCCAGATGTAATGCCTGGGCGAGCGGCATTTCAAACACAGCGGAGACTTCATCTTCACTGGCGCGATACGGCAGATCGGGCGGGATAATGCCGACCACTGGCGTTACCTGGTAGCCAGTGACGCTATCGACGGGCGGCAGCACGCCGATAACTTCGACGGCGGAAGGTGGTATAGCAACCTCTTCTTCAGCTTCGCGCAGCGCAGCGGCGATAACTGACGCGTCCGTATCATCCACTGCGCCGCCTGGAAACGCCACCTGTCCGGCGTGTTTACGCAGATGAATGGAGCGTTGGGTAAGCAATAACCCTGGCTGTGGTCGGCGTACAATGGGGATCAACACGGCAGCCTGACGATGATTTAACGTTTCCCTGTTAATTTGCGGGCGCAAAAGTTGAAAGCGCGATAAAAAATCATCAAGCGTCAGGCTACGGTATTCCACGTTTATTTCTCCAGTTGCTTCAGGATACGATTAACTTTATCAAAAGTTTCCTGATATTCCGCTTCTTCCTGGCTATCGGCGACAATTCCACCGCCCGCAGAGCAGTATATTTGTCCGTTAATGGCAGTCAGCGTGCGGATAGTAATGCTGGTATCCATGTTGCCGCAAAAGCTCAAATAGCCAATGCTGCCGCACCAGGCATTGCGTCGCTGCGGTTCCAGTTCGTCGATAATTTCCATAGCCCGTACTTTCGGTGCTCCAGTTATTGAGCCACCAGGAAAAGCTGCGCGCAGCAGATCGCTGGTGTGTAACTGTTCTGGTAGTTGCGCCGTTATGGTGCTGACCAGATGATGCACGGCAGGGAAGGGTTCCACCACGAACAGCTCTGGTACTTTTACCGAACCTGCTACGGCAACACGACCGATATCATTACGCATTAAATCGACAATCATCAGATTTTCGGCACGATCTTTCGCTGAGTTCGCCAGTTTTTCTGCTTGTTTGCTATCTTCCTGAGGATCGGGCAGGCGTGGTAGCGTGCCTTTAATCGGGCGGGTCTGGATTTCACTATTATCACAAAGAATAAACCGCTCAGGCGAAAGGCTTAAAATCGCGCCCTGTTCAAGACGTAAAAAAGCGCTAAATGGCGCGCGGTTGGCCTGATTAAGCTGAAGGAATGCCTGCCATTCATCGCCAGAATAGGTCGCATGGAAACGCTGGGCGAGATTCACCTGATAGCAATCACCGCTGTGCAGATATTCCTGTACCTGGCGAAATTTTTCGCCGTACAGCTCGCGGGTCATATTGGATTGCCAGTCGGAAGTGAGCGTGAAATCTTCCTGCGGCGAGAATTGCTGGCTTTCCAGCCAGGCCCGACGGGCATTGACATCATTATGACTCAGCAAAGAAACTGTTTGACGCTGGTGGTCGACAATGAGCGCCCAGTCGTAGATACCCACAGCCATATCCGGCAGAACGATATCTTGCTGCGCAATTTCTGGCAGTGACTCAAAACGGCGGCCCAGATCGTAGCCAAACAACCCCAGCGCGCCGCCCTGAAATGGCAAATCTTCGTTATGCGCTGGGCGAATGTCTGCGCGATCCAGCACCTGCTGGAGCACCTGTAGCGGGTCATCAGTGGTCGTTGTGCGTTTTTCGCTTTCACTAACAACGGTTTCTTTACCGAAAGTGGTTAAAGTGCAAATCGGCTCGGCGACCACAATATCAAAGCGGCTATATGGATGATCGGCATAGCCGGAGTGTAAAAGCATCGCCCACGGCAGGTGACTTAAGCGGGAGAAATAAAATTCAGCGGCGTCCTGACGCCAGGGTAAAGTAATCACAGCGGGAGATAACGTCTTCATCAGTCCTGACTCTACTGGCTATGTGCCGGGTAGCATGAAATAATTAGCGCCAACAATTTAGCAGGAGTTAACAATGTTTGCAGGTTTACCTTCACTCACCCATGAACAGCAGCAAAAAGCCGTCGAGCGGATCCAGGAACTGATGGCACAAGGGATGAGCAGCGGCCAGGCAATCGCGTTGGTGGCAGAAGAGCTGCGTGCCAACCATTCCGGCGAGCGAATCGTGGCGCGTTTTGAGGATGAAGACGAGTAACACACTAATCCGTATCGCTTTCGTTATAGAAGCCGATGGTTATTTGATTGTGAGAAAAAGGACGCTTTTCATATGTGATTAAAAGCGTCCTGACCCATTTATGCTGATGTAAATTTAACTTAGACCAGTGCTTTTAGTTCTTCCTGCATATATGTTGAAAAGTATTCAGGATTTTTAATCACAATGCGTTCACCAGACTCCATTTTTTTTGCCCATCCAACCATTTTTTCCGTGAACCCAGGGTTCCAGCCTTCCTGGTCAGCTCGCGCCGTAATATCAGCGGCACTCGCGGGTACTCCCAGTTCTTTCAAATATTTAAAGATTCCCTTCGCCGTGCTTTCATTCATCGAACTTGGTGTTGGCGCTGATACATCCATGGCACCAATGAAATCCAGGGCTTTATCTATTACAGCAGGCATATTCTTATCCTTAAAATTAACCATGTTATCGATAAGGCTATATATGACCTTAATTTGCATCTAATATCAAAGGGATTATAACGATATGGCACGAGTTAACCTGTTGACATTCAGGTGTTTTAAAGGTAGCAGCTCATGGTGTGTTATCCAGTAAGAGGGAGAAAATTAACGGTCAGTTCTCACGCTATAACCAGATTGTTCAGCTAAGAAAGTAAACCAGAGATGCTAATCGAAGGGCGAACACAACGGCATTGTTATGTTTATTTATATAGTTAGTTTTATAGCTAAAATTGAAATTATAAAAATAAATAATGAATTAGCAGGAGCATCAACAGTAATATCTTAATCTCTGGTCGATTTATGTAAAACCGACCAGTATTATCGATAAATTATCGTCTGACTTATTTTGCTTCGATAAAGCTTACACCGCAGCCACAATCTTAATTTCAACTTTATACTTCGGGTTCATCAAACCCGCTTGTACCGTGCAGCGCACCGGCGCATGACCCGCGACAACCCAGGCATCCCACGCTTTATTCATCGCCGCGAAGTCGTTTTTATCAGCCAGGAAAATGGTGGCATCCAGAATGCTCGATTTATTGCTGCCCTGTTTTTCCAGCACGGCGTCAATCTGCGCCAGCGTATTCGCAGTTTGCTCAAAAGCATCGGCGTCGAGGTTTTCCGGTACACCAGTGTAGTAGAGCGTGTTGTTGTGGATTACTACATCAGACCAGCGGGCTTCAGCATCGATACGAACGATAGTCATCATTTTGTCCTCATTATCCTTCCATTTTCGTGCTGCAAAGACTGCCACAATGTGAGGTCGCCGTCACCACTTCAACTGGCGAAAGCGCCCTCATCCTGACATAATCCCTGTTCAAATCAACAGGGGGTAGTGTGACGGACGATTTTGCACCAGACGGTCAGCTGGCGAAAGCGATACCAGGCTTTAAGCCGCGAGAACCACAGCGTCAGATGGCGGTAGCCGTCGCCGGGGCGATAGATAAAAGCCAGCCGCTGGTGGTGGAGGCCGGAACCGGTACGGGCAAAACCTACGCTTACCTGGCCCCTGCGCTGCGGGCGAAAAAGAAAGTCATTATCTCGACCGGCTCAAAAGCGTTGCAGGATCAGCTCTACAGCCGCGATTTGCCAACGGTTTCAAAGGCGTTGAAATATACGGGCAACGTGGCGTTGCTGAAAGGGCGCTCTAACTACCTCTGCCTCGAACGTCTCGAACAGCAGGCGCTGGCGGGTGGCGATCTACCGGTACAAATTTTAAGCGATGTGATCCTGCTGCGCTCCTGGTCTAATCAAACAGTCGATGGTGATATCAGCACCTGCGTCAGCGTGGCGGAAGATTCACAGGCGTGGCCGCTGGTCACCAGCACCAACGACAACTGCCTTGGCAGCGACTGCCCGATGTATAAAGATTGCTTTGTGGTCAAAGCACGCAAAAAAGCGATGGACGCCGATGTGGTGGTGGTAAACCATCATCTGTTTCTGGCGGATATGGTGGTGAAAGAGAGTGGATTTGGCGAACTGATCCCGGAAGCTGACGTGATGATCTTCGACGAAGCCCACCAACTGCCTGACATTGCCAGCCAGTATTTTGGTCAGTCACTCTCCAGTCGACAACTGCTCGACCTGGCAAAAGACATCACCATCGCCTACCGCACCGAATTAAAAGACACTCAGCAGTTACAAAAGTGCGCCGACCGCCTTGCCCAGAGCGCGCAGGATTTTCGCCTTCAATTAGGTGAGCCAGGTTATCGTGGCAACCTGCGCGAACTGTTAGCTAATCCGCAAATTCAGCGGGCATTTTTACTGCTCGATGACACCCTTGAACTCTGTTATGACGTAGCGAAATTGTCGCTGGGGCGTTCCGCCTTGCTGGATGCAGCATTTGAACGCGCCACACTTTATCGTACGCGGCTTAAACGGCTGAAAGAGATTAACCAGCCGGGTTACAGCTACTGGTATGAATGCACTTCGCGCCATTTTACTCTGGCGCTCACGCCGCTTAGCGTGGCGGATAAATTCAAAGAATTAATGGCGCAAAAACCAGGTAGCTGGATCTTCACCTCAGCAACGCTGTCGGTGAACGACGATCTGCATCATTTCACCTCGCGGCTCGGGATAGAACACGCGGAGTCGTTGCTATTGCCAAGCCCCTTTGATTACAGCCGCCAGGCATTACTCTGTGTGCCGCGCAACCTGCCGCAAACCAATCAACCGGGTTCCGCTCGGCAGCTGGCGGCAATGCTGCGACCGATCATCGAAGCCAATAATGGTCGTTGTTTCATGCTTTGTACCTCGCACGCCATGATGCGCGATCTGGCCGAGCAGTTCCGCGCTACCATGACGCTTCCCGTGTTGTTGCAGGGGGAAACCAGCAAAGGCCAACTGCTACAGCAGTTTGTCAGTGCCGGTAATGCGCTGCTTGTGGCGACCAGCAGTTTCTGGGAGGGGGTGGACGTGCGTGGCGATACATTGTCACTGGTGATTATCGACAAGTTGCCGTTTACCTCCCCGGATGACCCGTTGTTAAAAGCGCGCATGGAAGATTGCCGTTTGCGCGGTGGTGACCCGTTCGATGAAGTACAACTGCCGGATGCGGTCATTACTCTCAAGCAGGGAGTAGGGCGACTGATTCGCGACGCCGACGATCGAGGGGTTTTGGTGATTTGCGACAATCGGCTGGTGATGCGCCCTTACGGCGCGACGTTTCTCGCCAGTCTGCCGCCAGCGCCGCGCACCCGTGACATTGCCCGTGCGGTTCGTTTCCTTGCGATACCATCCTCCAGGTAATTTGTGATGGAGTATGGTATGATGCGCGCCTTTTTATTGAGCTAAGCACGAAGACCCATGCGAATTCTGGCTATCGATACCGCGACAGAGGCCTGCTCTGTCGCCCTGTGGAACGACGGTACTGTCAACGCTCATTTTGAGCTTTGCCCTCGTGAACATACTCAACGAATCTTACCGATGGTGCAGGATATCCTGACCACCAGCGGAACTTCCCTGACGGACATAAATGCTCTGGCTTACGGGCGCGGCCCCGGTAGCTTTACCGGCGTGCGCATTGGTATTGGCATTGCGCAAGGGCTGGCGCTTGGCGCGGAATTACCGATGATTGGCGTCTCCACGCTAATGACGATGGCGCAAGGGGCGTGGCGCAAAAACGGCGCAACCCGCGTGCTGGCAGCCATTGACGCGCGAATGGGCGAAGTTTACTGGGCCGAATATCAGCGTGATGAAAATGGTATCTGGCACGGTGAAGAAACCGAAGCCGTACTCAAACCTGAACTCGTTCATGAACGGATGCAACAGCTTTCCGGCGAATGGGTGACGGTAGGGACGGGCTGGCAAGCCTGGCCGGATCTCGGTAAAGAGAGCGGTTTGGCCCTGCGCGATGGCGAAGTGTTACTGCCCGCTGCAGAAGATATGCTGCCGATTGCTTGTCAGATGTTGGCCGAGGGTAAAACGGTGGCGGTGGAACATGCCGAACCGGTTTATTTACGTAACAACGTCGCATGGAAGAAACTTCCGGGCAAAGAATGAATCTTAAGAGTATGCCCTGAGAAAAAAAGGAGTCGCATCATGGCGGTTCAAAAGAATGTTATCAAAGGCATACTGGCAGGTACGTTTGCGCTAATGCTGAGCGGTTGTGTCACTGTGCCGGACGCCATTAAAGGCAACAGTCCCACGCCGCAACAAGATTTAGTTCGGGTAATGAGTGCGCCGCAGCTGTACGTTGGTCAGGAGGCACGCTTTGGCGGCAAAGTGGTTGCGGTACAAAACCAGCAAGGGAAAACCCGCCTGGAAATTGCCACCGTACCGCTGGACAGTGGAGCCAGACCGACGCTGGGAGAACCTTCTCGCGGTCGCATTTATGCCGATGTGAACGGTTTTCTGGATCCGGTAGATTTTCGTGGACAATTGGTCACGGTAGTTGGACCAATCACCGGTGCGGTTGACGGCAAAATCGGCAACACGCCCTATAAGTTTATGGTGATGCAGGTAACAGGTTATAAACGTTGGCATTTAGCCCAGCAGGTGATTATGCCGCCTCAGCCGATTGATCCGTGGTTTTATGGTGGTCGTGGCTGGCCCTATGGCTACGGTGGATGGGGCTGGTATAATCCTGGCCCCGCGAGAGTACAAACAGTTGTAACTGAATAATTGCTTGTTTTTAAAGAAAAAGAAACAGCGGCTGGTCCGCTGTTTCTGCATTCTTACGGTAAAGATAAAAATAAATAGTGACGCGCTTCGCAACCTTTTCGTTGGGTAATTATCAAGCTGGTATGATGAGTTAATATTATGTTAACGGCATGTATATCATTTGGGGTTGCGATGACGACGAACACGCATTTTAGAGGTGAAGAATTGAAGAAGGTTTGGCTTAACCGTTATCCCGCGGACGTTCCGACGGAGATCAACCCTGACCGTTATCAATCTCTGGTAGATATGTTTGAGCAGTCGGTCGCGCGCTACGCCGATCAACCCGCGTTTGTGAATATGGGGGAGGTGATGACCTTCCGCAAACTGGAAGAACGCAGTCGCGCGTTTGCCGCTTATTTGCAACAAGGGTTGGGGCTGAAGAAAGGCGATCGCGTTGCGTTGATGATGCCTAACTTATTGCAATATCCGGTGGCGCTGTTTGGCATTTTGCGTGCCGGGATGATCGTCGTAAACGTTAACCCATTGTATACCCCGCGTGAACTTGAGCATCAGCTTAACGATAGCGGCGCATCGGCGATTGTTATCGTGTCTAACTTTGCCCACACTCTGGAAAAAGTGGTTGATAAAACCGCCGTTCAGCACGTAATTCTGACCCGTATGGGCGATCAGCTATCTACGGCAAAAGGCACGGTAGTCAATTTCGTTGTTAAATACATCAAGCGTCTGGTGCCGAAATACCATCTGCCAGATGCCATTTCATTTCGCAGCGCCCTGCACAACGGCTACCGGATGCAGTACGTCA
Organism: Escherichia sp. 94.0001; assembly: GCF_013369155.2. NCBI lineage: Bacteria > Pseudomonadati > Pseudomonadota > Gammaproteobacteria > Enterobacterales > Enterobacteriaceae > Escherichia > Escherichia sp. 94.0001. The sequence continues at coordinate 70,354 of NZ_JABWMS020000002.1, forward strand.
AACCCGAACTGGTGCCGGAAGATTTAGCTTTCCTGCAATACACCGGCGGTACCACTGGTGTGGCGAAAGGCGCGATGCTGACTCACCGCAATATGCTGGCGAACCTGGAACAGGTTAACGCGACTTATGGGCCGCTGTTGCATCCGGGCAAAGAGCTGGTGGTGACGGCACTGCCGCTGTATCACATTTTTGCGCTGACCATTAACTGCCTGCTGTTTATTGAACTGGGTGGGCAGAACTTGCTTATCACTAACCCGCGCGATATTCCGGGGTTGGTAAAAGAGTTAGCGAAATATCCGTTTACCGCGATAACCGGCGTTAACACCTTGTTCAATGCGTTGCTGAACAATAAAGAGTTCCAGCAGCTGGATTTCTCCAGTCTGCATCTTTCTGCAGGCGGTGGTATGCCTGTTCAACAAGTGGTGGCTGAACGTTGGGTGAAACTGACCGGACAGTATCTGCTGGAAGGTTATGGCCTGACCGAGTGTGCGCCGCTGGTCAGCGTTAACCCGTATGATATTGATTATCATAGTGGTAGCATCGGTTTGCCGGTGCCGTCGACGGAAGCCAAACTGGTGGATGATGATGATAACGAAGTACCACCGGGTCAACCGGGTGAGCTTTGTGTCAAAGGACCGCAGGTGATGCTGGGCTACTGGCAGCGTCCGGATGCTACCGATGAAATCATCAAAAATGGCTGGTTACACACCGGCGACATCGCGGTGATGGATGAAGAAGGATTCCTGCGCATTGTCGATCGTAAAAAAGACATGATTCTGGTTTCCGGTTTTAACGTCTATCCCAACGAGATTGAAGATGTCGTCATGCAGCATCCTGGCGTACAGGAAGTCGCGGCTGTTGGCGTACCTTCCGGCTCAAGTGGTGAAGCGGTGAAAATCTTCGTTGTGAAAAAAGATCCATCGCTTACCGAAGAGTCACTGGTGACTTTTTGCCGCCGTCAGCTCACGGGCTACAAAGTACCGAAGCTGGTGGAGTTTCGTGATGAGTTACCGAAATCTAACGTCGGAAAAATTTTGCGACGAGAATTACGTGACGAAGCGCGCGGCAAAGTGGACAATAAAGCCTGAGCGTTAAGTCAGTCGTCAGACGCCGGTTAATCCGGCGTTTTTTTGACGCCCACTAAAGAGAATACAATTTGAATTACCAAATGATTACCACGGACGATGCGCTGGCTTCTTTGTGTGAAGCTGTCCGTGCCTTTCCGGCGATAGCCCTGGATACTGAATTTGTTCGTACGCGCACCTATTACCCGCAGCTGGGTCTAATTCAACTTTTCGATGGCGAGCATCTGGCGCTAATTGATCCTCTCGGGATCACCGACTGGTCACCGCTGAAAGCGATCCTGCGCGATCCGTCCATCACAAAATTTCTCCATGCAGGCAGTGAAGATCTGGAAGTGTTCCTCAATGTCTTTGGCGAATTACCACAACCCCTGATTGACACGCAAATCCTTGCTGCCTTCTGCGGACGCCCGATGTCATGGGGTTTCGCTTCCATGGTGGAAGAGTATTCCGGCGTTACGCTGGACAAGAGTGAATCGCGCACCGACTGGCTGGCCAGACCGCTGACCGAACGTCAGTGTGAATACGCAGCGGCGGATGTCTGGTATCTGTTACCGATCACCGCAAAGCTTATGGTAGAAACGGAGGCCTCCGGCTGGCTACCTGCGGCGCTGGATGAATGCCGCCTGATGCAAATGCGTCGTCAGGAAGTCGTTGCACCGGAAGATGCCTGGCGTGATATCACCAATGCCTGGCAGTTACGCACACGCCAACTGGCCTGTCTGCAACTGTTAGCCGACTGGCGACTGCGCAAGGCGCGGGAGCGCGATCTGGCGGTGAACTTTGTCGTGCGTGAAGAGCATTTGTGGTCGGTAGCGCGTTATATGCCGGGAAGTTTAGGCGAACTGGACAGCCTGGGCTTATCCGGTAGCGAAATCCGCTTTCACGGTAAAACGCTGCTGGCGCTGGTGGAAAAAGCGCAGACATTGCCGGAAGAGGCCTTACCGCAGCCGATGCTTAACCTGATGGACATGCCGGGTTATCGTAAAGCGTTTAAAGCGATTAAGTCGCTGATTACTGACGTGAGCGAAACACACAAGATCAGCGCCGAATTGCTGGCATCGCGTCGGCAAATCAACCAGCTGCTGAACTGGCACTGGAAACTGAAACCGCAGAACAATTTGCCGGAGCTGATTTCCGGCTGGCGTGGTGAGCTGATGGCGGAAGCATTACACAATTTATTGCAGGAATATCCGCAGTAAAACCTTCCTGAGCCGGACAGGGTGTGTCCGGCTTCAGACAAACTACAAATCCAAAACCAGGCGTTTACCCTTCGCGCGTGAACAACAGATCAACATACTTTGCTGGCTGGCACGCTCTTCATCGCTAAAATACTGATCCCGATGGTCAGCTTCACCTTCCAGTATTGCCGTTTCGCAGGTTCCGCATACCCCTTCACGACATAAACATTCCACTTTCGCTGCTTTACTATTTTCAATAACCTGCAAAATAGTCATCTCTTCCGGCACCACAAACTCTTTTCCGGAACGGGCAAGCACCAGCGTAAATGCATCGCCGGTTTTGTCTTCGATAGCAAATTGCTCAAAGTGCAGCGTATCGGTGGCGATGTCCAGACGCGCAGCTTCACTTCTTACCGCCTCATTTAGCGCCTCGGGGCCACAGGTATAAACATGTGTGCCAGGTTCGATATCCGCCAATAATCGCGCTAATTCCAGTCGTGTTCCGGTTGATGAATGATGCAAATGGACTTTCTCGGCCTGCGGATGCTGGACTAGCTCATCACGAAATGCGCAACTTTCTGGATTTCGCGAGCAGTAATGTAACTGCCAGTCGACGTCGCTGTATTGCAACTCTGCCATGTGCGACAGGAAAGGGGTGATACCAATACCGCCCGCGATAAACAGATGCTTTCTGGCCGAGGGAATTAGCGCAAACAGATTATTAGGCGTCGAAATGGTCAACCGATCGCCTGCTTTCACCTGCTGATGCAAAAAGCGCGAACCACCGCGCGAGTTTTCTTCCAGCCGAACGGCAATCTGATAACTAGAGGTGTCATGCGGCGAGCTCAGGAGTGAATAAGCATTGCTGTACTGGTTATCACCATCGCTCATCTGCACAATGATGTGACTTCCTCCAGTAAACGCAGGTAATGGTTTGCCATCGGTTGCCACCAGCGTGAAGCGTTTCACCTGTTCGGTAAGGGGGGCAACCTGACTCACCTGTACTTCAAACATTTGATAGTCTGACATTGCTGTACTCCATCAAAAATCAGCCCAGCGGCGGAAAATACCGCCGCCGATGTCATTAGTCCTTAAACACCTGCGCCAGCAGATTATGGAAATGGGCGATACCGTGTTCGGAAATGCCGCTACCGCTACTGTCGGCCATGATGCGCCCCTGACCACGATAGCCACGCGATTTCAGCCCTTTCTGTACGCTTTCAACCAGACGTAAATCTTCCGGACGGAACACGTCGCGATACCACTCAATCAGTGATTTTTGCTCGTCGGTTAACTCTTCATTGGTGAAGTAAATATCGTAGTTTTGCAGGGTAGTTTCAGAATCCACCGGGAATTCATAAATGACCGTCATCATGCCTTTGATCGGGGTGACGTTCAGCATCGTGCACGGCCACAGCCAGAAACCATGGAATGCCGCATCCGTGCCCTCTTCGAATTTGAAAGACTGTTCGGACGGTTTGGCGAAACCGTACTGCAGCGTCCAGTTACCGTGCATGGTGTGCCAGTAACGATCAACCTGAACGGAGTCGGAGAAACCTGGATGCGCCGGACCACAGTGATAGCACTCGAGATAGTTATCGACAATGTTCTTCCAGTTGGCAGGCGTGCGGGTGGTAAAGCGGGCCGCCAGTTTCAGGTTGTGGACTTCCGGGCAGGCTTCCAGCACTTTCGCCCCCAGACCGGGTAACTGATCTTCTACGCTGGTGGCGTTGGGGTCCATGTTGATGAAGACGAATCCGGCATATTCTTCCAGACGTACTGGAACCAGTTGCGCTTTGTCGCTATCGAAATTGGCGACGTTTTCGCAGTTACGCGCATGGGCCAGGTTGCCATCGAGTTTGAATGCCCAGGCGTGATACGGGCAGGTAATCACATTTTTCGCTTTCCCTTCGCCGCTCAATAACTGATGACCACGGTGCGGGCAAACGTTATAGAACGCGCGCAAAACCTTATCACGACCGCGTACCAGCACGATGCTTTCGCCAATGATCTCACGCGTCACATAATCATTGGCATTCGCCAGTTCGCTGCTGTGAGCGACGCAAATCCAGCTTTTGGCGAAGACGTTCTCTTTTTCGTGTTCAAACGCGTTCTGATCGGTATAAAAACGGGCAGGAATGGTCCACGCCTCTTGTGGGTTAGCGCAAAAATTTTCGGGTAGTACAAAGTCAGGGCTCAGATTGCTCATAGGGATACCTTTATCGTTAGGATGATGGCGTTCAGTTGTCGCCTTTGAATACGGTTCCAGCAGGAAGCACTGGCGCTTTTCCCGGGGCTTCAACCGGTGTCTGCGGGAGATAATGTTCAACTTGATGAGCCGGAATGTCGGCGTAATCCTGTTTCAGCCAGCGAATAAATCCGCCGACTTTCACCAGTAAAATGGCGAGGAAGGGAAGGGCAGTGAGGACGACAGTGGTTTTCATCGTTTCCAGCGACGCGCCAGTGAAAAGAATTGAAAGCGGGATCAGGGTAATTACCACGCACCAGAAAAGACGCAGCCCACGGTCAGGATCGTCACCTTCCTGGAGATTACGCGTACTGGTTGCCGCCATGGTGTAGGCCACCGCATCCATATGCGAGGCAAGGAAAATAATCATCACGCCCAGGTATGCGGCGAGGAACAATTTACCGGCTGGCAACGACATCAGAACTTGTTGCACAGCTGTTTCGCCGCCCAGTGTTTCCAGCACCTGTGGGACGTTGATTACGCCATTGATAAACTGATGAATGGCATAGCTTTCCATTACGCCGAAGAAGAACCAGCAACCGACGGTGCTGCCGAGGATCAGTCCCCAGATAACTTCTTTAATCTTACGACCGCGCGAAACTCGGGTGACAAACATTGCTACACCGGGGGTGTATGAGATCCACCACAGCCAGTAGAAAACGGTCCAGTTGCGGGTAAATGAACCATCGCCAAGCGGATCGGTGAATAAGCTCATTTGCAGGAAGTTTTGCGTGGTCAGGCCGATGGCATTGATGATGCTGTTGGTAATAAATTCGGTTGGACCGACAATCAGCACCAGCAATGGCAGCAGGAACGCGCCCCAGCCAACCATTTTGCTTAGACGTTGCAAACCGTTGTTGATACCAATCCACGAGCTTAGGCAAAAAATGCCGCCGGAAAGCAGGATCACAAATGCCTGTACGGTAAAGTTATCGGGTAAACCGGTCAGCGCGGAAAGCCCACGGGTAAAGGTTGCTGCGGTGACAACAAGGGAAATGGTCAGTGCGCCGACAGTGGCGATCAGGAACATCAAATCGACCAGTTTTCCCCACGGGCCTTGCGGGCGAACGCCGGTAATAGCAGCAATAATGCCGGAAAGGCTCAGCCCTTTATTTTTCCGCACATGAAAGTGATAAGCCATGATTAATGAGGCCAGCGTATAAGTTGCCCAGGCGCTGATGCCCCAGTGGAAGAAGGAGTAGGGAACGCTAAATTCGAGTGCCTGTTGTGAACGCGGTGCGATATTTAATCCAGGCGTTTGATAATAATAGGCCCATTCAGCAACCCCCCAATAAAGCGTAGAAGAACCTAAACCTGCACAAATAAACATAAACAGCCAGGAGAGCGTGCTGTATTCCGGTTTTCCTTCGCCAAGACGAATATTGCCGTATTTACTGGTGGCTAAATAAATCACCAGTCCCATTGCCAGCAAAACCAATACCTGTACGGCGGAACCTAACGTACGCGTAACAAAAGTGTATATTGCGTTGGCCGCGTCGGCCGATTGTTGTGGGAAAAGGCTTAATGCAGCTGCGATGAAAAGAATGGCCACCAGGCTGATGCTTATCAACGGCACATCTTTTTTCTTAACATTGCTCATCATGAGTCATCTCCTGGGCATAAAAGCCCGTCTCTGGCTTTTGCCAGTTGTAATTATTTGCAGGGTATGAGTTGTATGTTGTGTTTAACAAATTGATTATTTACATGTTACATAAATTAAACAATTAAGAATACGGAAAGCCATAAAACACGAAACGGAAACAATAAAAGGTGAAATGACGCAGGTTATTTACTGCAAAGAACGAATAAAAAAACCGCGTCAGTGACGCGGTTCAAATAAACTGGTTTGACCTTAACGCAAAATAATTTTGCAAATCGCGTCGGCAACCTGTGGCGTGGTGGCATTGCCTTTCATATCAGGTGTTCTCGGCCCGTGAGCAATCACTTCTTCAATCGCGGCCAGAATACCGTTATGCGCTTGCTGGAAACGCTCATCGCCATTGCCGAGAAAATCGAGCATCATTGCACCGGCCCAAATCGTGGCGATAGGGTTAGCAATATTTTTCCCGTAGATATCCGGCGCGGAACCGTGGACTGGCTCGAAGAGCGACGGGAAAGTGCGTTCCGGATTCAGGTTGGCGGATGGGGCAATGCCAATGGTGCCGGTGCAGGCCGGGCCAAGATCGGAAAGGATATCGCCAAACAAATTGGACGCCACTACCACATCGAAGCGTTCCGGCTGCATCACAAAACGTGCGCAGAGAATGTCAATATGCTGCTTGTCCCAGCGGATCTCCGGGTAATTCTCAGCCATTGCTTCCACTCGCTTATCCCAGTACGGCATGCTGATGGCTAAACCGTTCGATTTAGTGGCAGAAGTTAGCGTCTTACGTGGGCGGCTTTGCGCAAGTTCAAAGGCATAGCGCAAAATACGATCGACACCACGACGAGTAAATACCGATTCCTGAATGACGACTTCATGCTCTGTACCTTCATTCACTCTACCGCCGAGCGAGGAATATTCGCCTTCGGTGTTTTCCCTGACCACGTAAAAATCGATGTCGCCAGGCTGTTTTCCCGCCAGCGGGCAGGGAACGCCAGGAAAGAGACGAACCGGGCGCAGGTTGACGTACTGGTCGAACTCACGACGAAATTTCAGCAGCGAACCCCACAACGAAATATGGTCCGGAACGGTATCCGGCCAGCCGACGGCACCAAAATAGATGGCGTCGAAACGGCTAAGTTGCTCATGCCAGTCGTCCGGCATCATTTTACCGTGATGGCTGTAATACTCGCAGCTCGCCCACTCCATTTGCTCAAAACTCAAGGCGAAGCCCCAGCGCTCAGCGGCAGCCTGTAACACGCGAATCCCTTCAGGAAGGACTTCTTTGCCAATCCCGTCTCCCGGGATCGCAGCAATACGCATCGTTTTCATCATTGGGTTCTCACTTCCTGACCATCAAAATTGACAATACCCTCATCCTATAATTGACTGAAAAGGAATTAATCCCCGTAACTGGTGAAACATAAAACACGAATCATGAATAATTTACCGCTGCTGAACGATTTGCGCGTCTTTATGCTGGTGGCTCGCCGGGCTGGTTTTGCCTCCGTGGCAGAAGAATTGGGTGTTTCACCGGCTTTTGTCAGCAAACGCATTGCCTTGCTGGAACAAACGCTAAATGTGGTGTTGTTACACCGTACCACCCGCCGCGTCACTATTACCGAAGAAGGAGAGCGGATTTATGAATGGGCGCAGCGGATTTTGCAAGATGTCGGCCAGATGATGGACGAGCTTTCTGACGTGCGTCAGGTGCCGCAGGGGATGTTGCGTATTATCAGCAGCTTTGGTTTTGGACGGCAGGTGGTGGCTCCGGCGTTATCGGCGTTGGCGAAGGCGTATCCGCAACTGGAGTTACGTTTTGATGTGGAAGACCGACTGGTCGATTTGGTCAATGAAGGCGTCGATCTCGATATTCGTATTGGTGATGACATTGCACCTAACTTAATCGCCCGCAAACTGGCGACCAATTACCGTATTCTCTGCGCATCGCCGGAATTTATTGCGCAATATGGCACGCCGAAACATTTAACCGACCTTTCTGCATTGCCGTGCCTGGTCATTAAAGAGCGCGATCATCCTTTTGGTATCTGGCAATTACGCAATAAAGAAGGCCACCATGCGATTAAAGTCACCGGCCCGCTGTCGTCTAATCATGGAGAAATTGTTCATCAGTGGTGTCTTGATGGTCAGGGGATTGCGCTACGCTCCTGGTGGGATGTCAGCGAAAATATTGCCAGTGGTCATTTAGTGCAAGTGCTACCGGAGTATTACCAGCCAGCAAATGTCTGGGCCGTTTATGTTTCAAGGCTGGCGACGTCAGCGAAAGTGCGGATAACGGTAGAATTTTTACGCCAGTATTTTGCCGAGCACTACCCGAATTTTTCACTGGACCACGCCTGATTAATGATTCAATTATCGGGTTGATATCAGGTTAAACCCTGATTTTCTCCTTTCTAAGCCGCTAGAGATTGGTTAGCATATTCACCTTTAATCGCGCATGATCGATAGATAATTAAAGAGGTTAATGTGTTCGCTGAATACGGGGTACTGAATTACTGGACCTATCTGGTTGGAGCCATTTTTATTGTGTTGGTGCCAGGGCCAAATACCCTGTTTGTACTCAAAAATAGCGTCAGTAGCGGTATCAAAGGCGGCTATCTTGCGGCCTGTGGCGTATTTATTGGCGATGCAGTATTGATGTTTCTGGCATGGGCCGGAGTGGCGACATTAATTAAAACCACCCCGATATTATTCAACATTGTACGTTATCTCGGTGCGTTTTATTTGCTCTACCTGGGGAGTAAAATTCTCTACGCGACCCTGAAGGGTAAAAATAGCGAGGTCAAATCCGACGAGCCCCAATACGGTGCCATCTTTAAGCGCGCGTTAATTTTGAGCCTGACTAATCCGAAAGCCATTTTGTTCTATGTGTCGTTTTTTGTACAGTTTATCGATGTTAATGCCCCACATACGGGAATTTCATTCTTTATTCTGGCGACGACGCTGGAACTGGTGAGTTTCTGCTATTTGAGCTTCCTGATTATTTCTGGTGCTTTTGTCACGCAGTACATCCGTACCAAAAAGAAACTGGCTAAAGTGGGCAACTCACTGATTGGTTTGATGTTTGTGGGTTTCGCCGCCCGACTGGCGACGCTCCAGTCCTGATGCATTCAGCCCGCGTTGTCGCGGGCTTCCCACCTGTAATCCTCCCTGATTCTTCTCTGATACGGTGCTAAAAAGTAACCAATAAATGGTATTTAAAATGCAAATTATCAGGCGTACCCTGAAACGGCTGGAATAAACCGTTTTCAGCGCATTCACCGAAGGAGGGAAAAGGATGCTGCAAATCCCACAGAATTATATTCATACGCGCTCAACGCCTTTCTGGAATAAACAAACTGCGCCTGCCGGAATATTCGAACGTCATCTTGATAAAGGAACGCGCCCAGGGGTATACCCACGCCTTTCCGTTATGCATGGGGCGGTCAAATATCTCGGCTACGCTGATGAACACAGTGCAGAGCCTGATCAGGTGATCCTTATCGAAGCGGGGCAGTTTGCGGTGTTTCCGCCAGAAAAGTGGCACAACATTGAAACCATGACTGACGATACTTATTTCAACATTGACTTCTTCGTTGCTCCTGAAGTCCTGATGGAAGGCGCGCAACAACGGAAAGTCATTCATAACGGGAAATGAATCATGGGCAAAGCAACGTATACCGTGACCGTTACCAATAACAGCAATGGTGTTTCTGTCGATTATGAAACAGAGACGCCGATGACTTTGCTGGTGCCAGAAGTGGCGGCTGAAGTGATAAAAGATCTGGTGAATACCGTGCGTTCTTATGACACGGAAAACGAACATGATGTTTGTGGTTGGTAATTATCACTGATCGTTGATGGCGCAATTTCTGCGCCATCGCAAAAAAATCCTCCGTGATGCTTGTCACAAATCTTACCCTCCCGATGTTGTGCTATGCTTTTTATCAGCGACTAACCCGCTAATGCAAAACAGATAAGTGAGGAAACAATGGGCATTCTGTCATGGATTATTTTTGGGCTTATTGCCGGTATTCTGGCGAAGTGGATCATGCCAGGTAAAGATGGTGGTGGATTCTTTATGACTATCCTGCTGGGGATAGTCGGTGCCGTAGTCGGCGGATGGATCAGCACGCTGTTTGGCTTTGGTAAAGTCGATGGCTTCAATTTTGGCAGCTTCGTGGTTGCCGTTATTGGCGCGATTGTCGTGCTGTTTATCTACAGAAAGATTAAAAGTTAACGCTTAAATTGCACAAAGGCTGCACACAGGCAGCCTTTGCTATTTTCTAGATGTGACGTTACCACCATCCCAGCTCAGTGCCGAGTACGACAATAATCGCCACACCCATCATAATAATCGTTGTTTTTTTCATCTTTATGCTCCCGGGGCAGCATAGCCGCCAATAAAAAACCATGCTAAAAATACGACCGCTGTAATAAAGATTACAACCGGAAAAATAATACCGATTCGCATGTTATCACCAATCAAAAGGATGTGAATACGCCTCAGGAATGTAGCGCTGAATGCGCGACAAAAGGGGTTTTCTGTTTGTGTTTTTTCTCCTGATACATCGCGATATCGGCAGCATGCAGGGCGCTGTCTGCATCGGTCGTTTCAGGATCGACTTCTACTATGCCAAGACTGGCACCAGGATAATACAAATCAACATCACCTAAGTGATATTCTCCGCGTATTTGCTGTTGAATACGTTCTCGCAGCGATGGAATATCCGCATTCTCATTGTTCAGTGAAACAACCAAAAACTCATCACCGCCGAGACGACCAATAACTTCGCCATTTTGCTGGAGCGTATTAAGGCGCTCGCCAACCTGAATAAGAAACAGATCGCCACTATTATGACCAAAACGATCATTGATTAATTTGAAGTTATCCAGATCGATAAATGCGATCATTATCTTATGGTTAAGATGCCGGGCGAGGGAAAACAGCGTCGTCAGATTTTCAAAAATCGCCCGCCGATTTGGTAACCCGGTTAACGAGTCGGTATACGATTGCGCAATCAGCGCGGCATTGGCTTCGCGCAGCTGTTCTACCAGCGCCTCTTTTTGAATATATTGTGCAATCAGTCCGGCGAATAACTGCAAAACCTGTTCCGCGCGTTCACTCCACTGGCGCTTCTCACTGCTGGCGGCGCAAAGCGTGCCATAGAATGATCCATCCGGTAAGTGAATTGGCGTGCTCAGAAATGTGGTGATGCCAAGATTGCGTGCCGCAATACAGTCGCCCCAACGGTCGGGGACTTCATCGCTGAAAAAGCAGTTTTCATCAATGGCGCGTTTGCATAACGAGTAATCCCACGAGACGGTAAAATTCTCCGGGATGTGCATTTTCTGGCTGTTACGGGCAAACATTATATGCTGCAGGCGCGCTTCGACATCCACTTTGGTCAGGTAGGTTGATTCCATATCAGTGACCATTTCCAGCATCTCCAGAAGCTGTCGGACCAGACTTTCCAGTGACTGTTCTTTGGCAAGGGATTGCGAGACGCGGGCGATAATCTGATCTGACACGAAACAACTCCAGGATACGGCGGGTAAATGCTGATTATTTAATCTTTGCAGGCATGATAAAACATCATCAACAAAGATGAAACAAGGCGTAATATGATTTGAGTGAATGTAATAAAAATAGTGCTGCAAAACAAAACGATACCGCGATACTCTAAGCCTGGATAAATATGTGAGATCAATAAATGAAAATTATCAGTTTTGTTCTGCCTTGCTTGCTGGTCCTGGCTGGTTGTTCAACCCCTTCTCAGCCAGAAGCACCTAAACCGCCGCAGATTGGTATGGCAAATCCGGCGTCGGTCTATTGCCAGCAGAAGGGCGGGACGCTCATTCCTGTGCAGACAGCGCAAGGGGTCAGCAACAATTGCAAATTACCGGGCGGTGAAACGATTGATGAATGGGCATTGTGGCGACGGGACCATCCGGCTGGTGAAAAATAACCGCCGGATGCTGCACTAAAATCACAAGCTACGTAGCCAGTCGGCCAGCACCAGCGCATGGTTCTGCGTGGTGTTTTTTGCTGAGTAGAGCAGGGTCAGCGGCTGTTTTTTGGCGATGTCTGCCAGCCGCTTTCCTTCTTGCTCGTGTTGCGTCAGTTCTGCAAGATATTGCTCGCGAAAGGTTGCAAAATCGACGACTTCGCCGTGAAAGGCTTTGCGCAGTTCCGTTGACGGCGTGATTTCTTTATCCCACTCATCAAGGGCTAAATCGGTTTTTTTGATACCGCGTGGCCAGAGGCGGTCGACCAGTACGCGATAACCATCGCTCTGTTCAGCCGGATCATAAACGCGTTTGCACTGAATATTCATCGTATTTGTTCTCCCTTTCACGCATGATTTGTCACGTCACTATAGCACCGGATATTAGCGAATTTCTTTGTCTCTCCCGGCGCAAAGTCCGAAAATCGCCATCAGTAGTGAAAGTATTGCAACACCCATCAGTGGTACGGACCAGTCACCGTTAGCGTCGTGTATTTTACCCATCAGTGGCGGCCCACAGGCTGCCAGCAAATACCCGACGGATTGTGCCATCCCCGAGAGTGCCGCCGCCTGATGCGCAGAACTTGCCCGCAGACCAATGAACGTCAACCCCAGTATCATTGTTGCGCCGGAACCAAAACCGAAAAGCAGAGTCCAGGTGATCGCGTGTGCTGGCATAAAGCAGAGCCCAACCGCGCCCACTGCGCACATCAAGGCAACGAACGCTGCAATACCACGCTGATCTTTCACATGATGTAAGAAAAGTGGGATCAGCAAACCGGGAGCTGCTGTGGCTAGTTGCAGCAAACCATGCAGTGAACCCGCCTGTGCTTCGCTATAGCCGTGACTGATGAGGATCGCCGGAAGCCAGCCAATAATCACGTAATAGACGAGTGAGTTGATCCCAAGAAACAATGTTACCTGCCAGGCAAGCGGCGAACGCCAGATACCCCGAGTATGTAAGGCGCGTGAGGTACTCAAATTTGCATGTTGTTGACTTCGCCACTGTGGCAGCCATAAAAAAAGAGCCAGCAGAGGAAAACACATCAGCATGAGCAACGCGCCTTGCCAGCCAAAACCGTTCAAAGCCAGCGGCACGACCATAGCCGATCCCAGTGCCGCCGCAGCTCCCATTGTCAGGGAATATGCGCCGGTAAGTCTGGCGACGGAATGAGGGAAATCGCGTTTAATTAATCCTGGCAGTAAGACATTGCCTAATGCAATCCCACCGCCAATGACCGCTGTACCGCCAAATAATAAGTAAGGCGAAGGGAGAGAGCGAATTGCAATACCAGCACAGATCAAAAGTAACGCGGCAAACAGGCTACGTTCCATACCAAAACGTCGCGCCACCGGGGCAGCCAGCGGTGAGATTAGCGCAAAGGCTAATAATGGCAGGGTGGTCAATAAGCCGGTTTGCGCCGTCGTCAGCGAGTAAGCGGAACGAATCGTATCCAGTAACGGTGCTGCGCCGGTAAAGGTGACGCGTAATGTTGTGGCAATCATCAGAATGCCAGCGATAAGGACAATCCTGTTTTTGCCGCTTAATGAAGTTGAACAGGTCATATGCTTCTCATTGTTACAAACGAGGCTGTACCTTACCGTTTTTATTGTTATGTTGAATCAAGCTAAAATGACAAATTATCGCTAAATTCGGACAAAATGATGCACAGGTTGAATCTCAATGGCTATGAACCCGACCGACACCATGAAGCCGCGGTCGCATTTTGTATTCACGCCGGAACGGATGAGTTAACCAGTCCTGTACATCAGCACCGCAAAGGGCAGCTGATACTGGCGCTACATGGTGCAATTACCTGTACGGTGGAAAATGCTTTGTGGATGGTGCCGCCGCAATATGCGGTTTGGATACCGGGAGGGGTGGAACATAGCAATCAAGTGACAGCTAACGCTGAACTCTGTTTTTTGTTTATAGAGCCCAGCGCAGTGACAATGCCGACAACATGTTGCACATTGAAAATATCGCCCTTATGCCGGGAATTAATTTTAACCCTGGCAAACAGGACGACGACTCAGCGTGCTGAGCCGATGACCCGCAGATTAATTCAGGTCCTGTTTGATGAACTCCCTCAGCAGCCACAACAACAGCTGCACCTGCCCGTTTCTTCTCATCCTAAAATCCGCACGATGGTGGAGATGATGGCGAAAGAGCCCGTCGAGTGGGGCTCATTGGGGCAATGGGCTGGCTTTTTTGCGATGAGTGAACGCAATCTTGCCCGGCTGATAGTGAAAGAGACGGGGTTGAGTTTTCGCCAGTGGCGTCAGCAGTTACAGCTGATTATGGCGCTTCAGGGATTAGTGAAAGGCGATACTGTACAGAAAGTTGCTCATACGCTGGGGTATGATTCAACAACGGCCTTTATTACTATGTTTAAGAAAGGCCTGGGGCAAACGCCAGGCCGATATATTGCGGGATTAACTACTGTTTCCCCACAATCAGCGAAACCAGACCCGCGGCAATAAGCGGGCCAACCGGTACGCCGCGAAATAGCGCCACGCCCAAAACAGTGCCCACCAGCAGCCCGGCGACCAGTTGCGGCTGGCTGCCCATTAACGTCACGCCGCGCCCACCTAGCCAGGAGACAATAACGCCTACTGCAATTGCCACCAGCGATTTCCAGTTCAGAAACGAGTGAATCAGGGTTGAGGGCGGTAGCGTCCCGCTGGCGATGGGGGCCATAACGCCAATCGTCAGAATGATTATCCCGATACTTAGCCCCTGTTTTTCAATCCACGGGAAAAAGGTGCTTAACGGTGTGACGCGGACAATGATTAACACCAGAATTGAAACGGCGACAGTGGTGTTATGACTGATAAAGCCCAGCGCAGCTAACCCGAGCAGGATCAGCAAAGTGACATCAAACATCGTGGTTTCCTTGCCAAAAAATAATAAGCCTGCTTACTTTACGCTTGCTGCAGGAAGGAAGTAGAAAATCTTTACGTTTTTTGCATAAAAAATCAGGCGAACTGTCATCAAACTGCCATTTGTGCACGCTAACAATAACGTGAAAACAGCTATCTCCCCGGGGCATACTATGAACGATCAAATGTTTGTCGAGACACTGATTATCACGTCATCGTTTTTTGCCATTGCTGTTGTGCTGGTTTTGTCCGTTCTGCTTATTGAACGGACAGGCTAGTTACGCAGTGCGGCGGAAATTGACCAGTTCTGGTTGCGCAATGCGCAAATAATCCACGGTTTTCAAAATAACGGATTTATCAAGCATGCCTGCATTGAAGGCGATTTCATCAAATCGTTCGAAGAGTAGGGGGTCGGCAACCAGTTTGAGTTTTGGATGGAAGCTGAAAGGGGGGATCGCGCCGAAGACACAGCCTGTGAGTTCATCGACTTCCGCCGGGCTGGCCAACGAAGCGCGTAATCCGCCTATATGGCTGGCGAGTTGGCTCAGATCGGCCTGTTGATCGGCCGCGAGGATCGCCAGAACATGTTGATTTACACCATTGCCTTTGACTTTACATACCAGTGCCTTAGCCCCCTGGCCTAAAGCGGTGCCACGAATTTCTGACACCGCTTCACATTTACCTACCGCTTCATGGGTAACGACGCGGAAGTCAGCACCTTCTTGTGATAATAAAGCGATTAACCGCTGATGCGTCACGCTTCCTTTAGCCATTTCAGTCATTTCATGCTCCTGAGATTACAAGCAAACAACCACAGAAGGTTATCATGAACGGCTGTTTTTGTTCTGCTTATTGACATATAAACGCTCATCGGAAGCTTTATATGCATCATGTAACGTATCGTTTTCTTTCATCGCGTAAATACCGGAAGAGAAGCCGATCTCTTTCTGAGGCGCGATATGTTGCAGACGTTTTTCGATACGTTCAGGCAGTTGTGCTGCAATTTGCGGCGTCGAATCGACAAGAATGATGCAGAATTCATCGCCACCGAGTCGGATGGCATAATCACTTTTACGAATCGACTGTTTAATCGCCTGAGCTAATAACGTAATCGCTAAATCCCCCTCCTGATGACCGAGGGTGTCATTTATTTGCTTTAACTTGTCCATGTCAATAGCAATAAACATCACCGAAGAACCGGATTGCACCAGTTTCTGCAACCGCTGCTCCAGTTCAGGGGTTAAAATTTTGCGATTATAGAGTCCAGTCATCGCATCACTAATATTTTCTCGCGACACATTTTGGTATAAACGGAAGTGCATCCGCACCATATTCAGCAAAATTAACGCCGTCAAAATCCAGAACAGAACGCTTTTCCACGAAGATGTGATAAAGTAAAGAATATCAATGGATAACGATACACGAATGCCGCCCGGTAAGTCATGGACGTAACTGACATACTGGAACAGATTATCTTCGCTCTGGTTGATGATAATGTCGCGCCCAGAATCTGTATCGGTTAGCGTGACATTGAGAAAACGCCAAAGGAGAGGGCGGTCATGCGTGTAAAAGATATTCCGCAGATTGTTTTTGTTAATATCCAGCAGCACAATTCCTTTTAGCTGCCCTGCAACATACACTGGCGTCAGCAAACTCATCACGTTCTGTTTAGTACGCTGATCCTGGTAAATGCTCGATAATACGGTACGCCCGGTAAATACCTTTTCAATATCTTTGCGATCGATGCCAATACTTCCTGACTGCAGGAAGGACCAGTTATTCATCGCAAAGTACTCAACATTAACCGGCTCATAAAAATAGACATAGCGGTCATTGAGATCGAGATAATAGTGAAATTTCTCTTCGGCCATCCCAAGACCTGAACCGTAATCATCCTGGTGGCGGTTGCCTTCCACTGCCTGATCAAAAGCGGGTAATAGTGCTGCAGCTTCCACAATGGTGTCGCAGTCAGTGGATGCGGTTTGTAGTGTGCCGCGTAAGCCCGGGTATTTATGGGCAGTCAGGTTTAAACCATGGGTATTATTGGCAGACTCAAAAGCCTCGCAGATGGCGCGCCGCTGTTCTGGCGACACTTCCGACTGCTCAGCAGCGAGAGCGCGCATCACATGCGCGGCAATGCTCTGATTCTGATACTTATCATAAAGAAAGGAGGAGTCTGCTCTCTGCACGATATAGCGCAGATAGGCACTCATTGCTCTGTCGCTGGCGACAAGTTCAAAAATAAGGAAGGAAGATGTCAGCACAATGACACTTGCGGCGATAAAATGCCGGAGCATTCTATGGTGCAATTTCATGATAAATGGCACTCCTTCGGTTAGTGAAACGAGAAAACCAGATAAAGTTCGATTGCGGCCTGGCACAGGGGCGCTAATTATACTCATCTCTGCGCCGCTGGGGAGGGGAAATTTAGGGGTAATAGTAATAAATTGTATGCAAAAGCCACGCAAAAAGCATGGCTCTGAATATTTTTGCACTTAAATATGATGAATAATCACTTTGTTGCCCCCCTCGCTTTTCGCTTCGCGTAAGGCTTTATCTGCTTCCGTCATGACAAGCGAGATATTACGCGTGTCACCCGTTGAAAAAACCGTGCCAATACTGATGGTCATTTGTTCAGGAACATCATATCTGTTACTAAAACCGGTCAGGAGTTCGACATTTTTACGCATACGTTCCGCAATGATTTTTGCCTGGGCACTATTGAGTTCGGTAAATAGCAAGCCAAACACCTCACCCTCCAGTCGCGCTAAAATATCATCGGGGCGGATGCTTTGCTGGATAATATCGACAATTGAAACCAGCACTTTATCACCCACACGATGTCCCCATTGGGCATTGATGCGCTTGAACTGATTAATATCAACCAGCATGACACAAAAGTCCTTAACAACAGGTCGCGACAATAATGACTCTACGCTGTTGAAAAAGTAGCGCCGATTATAAATATTGGTCAGTACATCATGAACTGCCAGTTTGCTGGAGAGTTGCAGTTCCTGAAAAATGTTATAAATCAGAAAAGACACAACAAACAGTTTACTGGAAACTTCAATCCCGCGACTGATATACCAGATGGTGTAATTATACTCATCCAGAGTCAGTAGAAGTAAGTTGCAGCATAGCGATGCCAGACATAATAATGCTATTAACGGCCATAGTTCGCTGGCTAATCGTGTACGCATGATAATAAAGAACAGTAAAAATGCCCACAAACAAACCAATATTTTTGTATAGTTGATTCCCCAGGTCGCAGTATGGTTGTCCGGACAGTAATCGACGACATACAAAGAATAGTCAGCGTTATAACTGCTCAGATTGTGTGCCAGAAGGGGAAAAACTAAAAAAGGAATCAGCGCCAGCAACAGAATGCCAGTTTTTTTCTTATTGTTGTCAAGGATGTTGTCTTTCCCATAACAAAAGAGCGCCAGCGAGGTTAAACAAATGAAACTGAGTTGGCGGAAAATATAGAAAATAGAAACATCATTCGACTTTGTCTGGATCAGTGTACTGCCGTTGATTGGTTTATGGATAATTACAATGGTTTCAACTAAATAGATAAGGCCACTTAAAAATGCAAGGCTTAAAATGAGTGTTGGTAAAATTTGTTTGTTAGTGAAATACTTCATTAACATGAAAAGAAAAATGACGGCGTTAAGGAAAAACAAAGCCACAACAACCATCAGGTAATTCATCTGTGGGATGAGTTTTACATTGGTGTTTTCGTTATATAAGGTAGTAATGCAAAATAAAATTAACGTCAGCAATAAGCTGAAAATAAAAAAGCCTTGAGCTTTTAATTTTTGTGTACCCATAGAAGCCATAAAAAGGAGAGCAATGTGAGTGCTGGATTTTATTGATGGCAGAGATATATGGTTTTGACCAAGATCAATTTTCGTTGACGATAAAAAATAATTAAAGAATAACCCCAGGGAAATACGTGTTGACCGAATCATTTTTCCGAATGATTGTTTTCTGAAACTAAATTGTGTAAAGGTTATGCTGTCATATTTAAAGCGATTGTAAGCTAATGTATGTAATAAATGAGATAATTTACAGTGAGCTAAAAATCAGCCAGGCGATAATGACCCGGCTGACAGTTTTAGTCTTTAGCTGTTGCATTTTGTTTATGAAATAGTTCACGGAACACCGGATAAATATCATCCTGGTCGCGGATATGCTGCATCGCAAAATTGTCGAAAGTAGATTGCAGATGTTCATATTCTCGCCACAGTGTCTGATGAGCGCGACGGGTAATTTCGATATAGCTGTAATAACGAACAACGGGCAATAATTTTTTCGCCAGGATTTCATGGCAAAGTGGAGAGTCATCGGCCCAGTTATCGCCGTCCGATGCTTGTGCCGCGTAAATATTCCATTGCGCCGGGTTATAACGCTCTTTCACCACCTCATCCATCAGTTTCAGGGCGCTGGAAACAATGGTACCGCCAGTTTCCTGTGAGTAGAAAAACTCATGTTCATCGACTTCTTTCGCCTGGGTATGGTGCCGGATGTAAACGACTTCCACGTTCTTATACGTTCTGCTAAGGAACAGATACAGCAGAATATAAAAACGCTTAGCCATATCTTTAGTGGACTGATCCATTGAACCCGAAACGTCCATCAGGCAAAACATCACTGCCTGGCTGGAGGGATCGGGTCGTTTTTCGTAGTTCTTGTAACGTAAATCGAAGGTGTCAATAAAAGGGACGCGTTCAATTTTGGCACGTAATTCTGCAATTTCTTTGCGCAGACGTTCCTCTTCCAGTAGTTGCGCAGGCTCACTGTTGCTGATGATGGCCAAATTCTCTTCCAGCGCATGAAGTTCCCGCCGCTTGCCCGCCGTCATGGCTGTGCGTCGCGCCAGTGAGTTCTGCAATGAACGCACAACGCTGATATTGGCAGGAACGCCGTTAGCGGTATAACCCGCCCGGTGCGTTTTATATTCGGTCAGCTGGCGTTGTTGGTTTTGTTTCAGATTCGGTAAGGCCAAATCTTCAAAGAGCAGATCAAGATACTCATCTTTCGAAATCTGAAAGACAAATTCATCCTGACCTTCACCATCCTGGCTGGCCTGGCCCTGACCACTGCCAGAACCACCGCCGCCGCCCTGGGGGCGTTCAATGCGGTCATTCTGGACGAAATGGTCATTGCCCGGATGAACGCGGTGGCGCAGGCCGCCACGTCCCTGATGAAACATCGGTTCGCTAATATCTTCCGTTGGAATGGATACGGACTCGCCGCTGTCGACGTCAGTCACCGAACGCTTATTAATGGCCTCGGAGATCGACTGTTTAATTTGCGCTTTATAACGGCGTAAAAAACGCTGGCGATTCACCATGCTTTTGTTTTTGCCGTTCAGACGCCGGTCAATAAACCAGGTCATATGCCCCCCGTACTACATTTGCCAACTGTTTGCTACGCCTGTGTTGCCGCTTCTCTGGCCCACGGTTCGCTGTCGTTGTAGGCCCGGTAGCATGCGTACCGGGCCATGGTTGTTAAGACGATTTACGTACGCGCAAATACCATTCGCACAGTAAACGCACCTGTTTACGGGTGTAGCCTTTTTCCATCATACGGTCGACAAAATCGTCGTGTTTCTTCTGCTCGTCGGTTGACGTTTTGGCGTTAAACGAAATAACCGGCAACAGCTCCTCGGTATTAGAGAACATTTTCTTCTCAATAACCGTGCGCAGTTTTTCATAGCTGGTCCAGTTCGGATTGCGTCCGCTGTTATTCGCTCTGGCGCGCAGTACGAAGTTGACAATCTCGTTGCGGAAATCTTTTGGATTACTGATCCCCGCCGGTTTCTCAATTTTCTCCAGCTCAGCGTTGAGAGATTCGCGGTCAAATAGCTGCCCGGTATCCGGGTCGCGATACTCCTGATCCTGAATCCAGAAATCTGCATACGTGACATAACGGTCAAAAATGTTTTGTCCATATTCAGAATAGGATTCAAGATACGCAGTCTGAATCTCTTTACCGATAAACTCGGCATATTTCGGAATCAAGTAACCTTTCAGGAACTCGAGATAACGCTCAGCCTGCTCCTGAGGGAACTGCTCGCGCTCGATCTGCTGTTCCAGGACGTAGAACAGATGAACAGGGTTTGCTGCCACTTCCACGTGGTCGAAGTTGAACACGCGAGAGAGGATCTTAAACGCAAAACGCGTGGACAGACCGTTCATCCCTTCATCAACGCCTGCGTAGTCACGATATTCCTGATACGACTTGGCTTTCGGATCGGTGTCTTTCAGACTTTCGCCATCATAAACCCGCATCTTCGAATAAATGCTGGAGTTTTCCGGCTCTTTCAGACGCGAAAGAATGGAAAAACGAGACAGCGTTTCCAGCGTGCCAGGTGCGCAGGGGGCGTGAGTCAGTTCACTGTGATTAAGCAATTTCTCGTAGATTTTGATCTCTTCGGAAATACGCAAGCAATATGGCACCTTCACGATATAAACACGATCGAGGAAGGCTTCGTTGTTCTTGTTATTACGGAAAGTGACCCATTCGGATTCGTTCGAATGGGCGAGAATAATCCCGTTAAACGGCAGGGCGGAGATACCTTCCGTCCCGTTGTAGTTACCTTCCTGAGTGGCGGTTAACAGGGGATGCAGCACTTTAATCGGTGCTTTAAACATCTCGACAAACTCCATGATCCCCTGGTTGGCGCGGCACAGTGCACCAGAATATCCGTAGGCGTCCGGATCGTTCTGCGCATAGTGTTCGAGTTTACGGATATCGACTTTCCCTACCAGCGCTGAGATGTCCTGGTTGTTCTCATCGCCAGGTTCCGTTTTGGCGATAGCAATTTGTTGCAGAATTGACGGCCAGACCTTTACCACCCGGAACTTAGTAATATCGCCACCAAATTCATGCAGGCGTTTTGCTGCCCACGGCGACATGATGGTGCCAAGATAGCGTCGAGGAATGCCATACTCTTTTTCCAGAATCTGCGCATCTTCCTGCGGATTGAAAAGACAGAACGGATGATCGTTGACCGGGCTCCGCTCACCGTTAGCGCTTAATACATAGATCGGCACGAGCTGCATTAATGATTTCAGTCGCTCAGCAAGCGATGATTTACCCCCACCCACAGGCCCCAGCAGATACAGGATTTGTTTCTTCTCCTCCAGCCCCTGAGCCGCGTGTTTCAGATAAGAGACAATCTGTTCAATCGCGTCTTCCATGCCGTAAAACTCTTCAAAGGCCGGGTAACGTGCAATGACCCGGTTAGAAAAGAGTCGAGAAAGTCTGGGTTCCTGGGCTGTATCGACCATGACAGGCTCACCGATAGCCATCAATAGCCGCTCAGCCGCGTTGGCATAAGCACTGCGATCTTGCCGACAAGTGGTAAGAAACTCCTGCAGTGTGAACTCTTCGTCCTTGGCAGCTTCATATCGCTGGCGATAGTGATCGAATATATTCATGGTATGCCGTCCTTTCGTTTTTTAGCACAGGTTAAGAGCCGTTCATATGAATAGTAGAGGCTCCCGGAAGAGGTAAACTGAACGACGTCTCTTGCTAAAACACAGCAACTCTCATGCCATTTTATCGACGATGAGAACAACGTGCCCGGTGATACACCTTCAAAATTAAGCGTAGATGGCAAATGGAAAACTTGCCTGCACGGCTTTCTTAATTTCAATGGCATATCAACAACTCATCCATAAAATTTGCATAATTAATGTAAAGACCAGGGTCGCCAGTAACGCGTAATTCATTTGGCTGTAAGCGTGGTGTCATCTGCGTCAGGAAAATTAAACAGTTACTTTAAAAAATGAAAACGTAAAAAGGTTGGGTTTCGATGTATTGACGGGTAAACTTTGTCGCCCGCTAAACATTTGTTTAAGGAATGATTAATTGTGACCAAACTCAAACTTCTGGCACTTGGAGTGCTTATCGCAACGTCTGCAGGCGTAGCGCACGCTGAAGGTAAATTTTCCCTGGGCGCAGGCGTAGGTGTCGTTGAACACCCATATAAAGATTACGATACCGATGTTTACCCAGTACCGGTAATCAACTATGAAGGCGATAACTTCTGGTTCCGTGGCTTAGGTGGTGGTTACTACCTGTGGAATGACGCAACGGATAAACTTTCAATTACCGCTTACTGGTCGCCGCTTTACTTCAAAGCTAAAGACAGTGGCGATCACCACATGCGTCACCTGGATGACCGTAAGAGCACCATGATGGCTGGTCTGTCTTATGCTCACTTTACCCAGTACGGTTACCTGCGTACCACCCTGGCTGGCGATACCCTGGATAACAGCAACGGCATCATCTGGGATATGGCCTGGTTGTATCGTTACACCAACGGCGGCCTGACCATAACCCCGGGTATCGGTGTGCAGTGGAACAGCGAAAACCAGAACGAATACTATTATGGCGTATCGCGTAAAGAATCTGCGCGCAGCGGTCTGCGCGGCTATAACCCGAATGACAGCTGGAGCCCTTACCTGGAGCTGAGTGCCAGCTACAACTTCCTCGGCGACTGGAGTGTTTACGGCACCGCACGCTACACTCGTCTGTCTGATGAAGTTACGGACAGCCCAATGGTGGATAAATCCTGGACTGGCCTGATTTCTACCGGGATCACCTACAAATTCTGATAATGCATCTTTCCAGGGCATTTTGTGCATAAAAACAGGGCGTAATGCCCTGTTTTGCATTACGGTGGTGCAATACCTGGGAGGAAACAATGCAACAAAAAATGATTCAATTTAGTGGCGATGTCTCACTGCCAGCCATAGGGCAGGGAACATGGTATATGGGCGAAGATGCCAGTCAGCGTAAAACAGAAGTTGCTGCACTACGCGCGGGCATTGAACTCGGTTTAACCCTCATTGATACCGCCGAAATGTATGCCGATGGCGGTGCCGAAAAAGTGGTTGGGGAAGCATTAATCGGTTTGCGTGAGAACGTCTTTCTCGTCTCTAAAGTCTATCCGTGGAATGCTGGCGGGCAAAAAGCGATAAATGCATGCGAAGCCAGTTTACGCCGTCTCAATACTGATTATCTCGATCTCTACTTATTACACTGGTCTGGCAGTTTCGCTCTCGAAGAGACTGTCGCAGCGATGGAAAAATTGATCGCCCAGGGAAAAATCCGCCGCTGGGGCGTTTCTAACCTTGATTATGCCGATATGCAGGAACTCTGGCAGCTGCCGGGGGGAAATCAGTGTGCCACTAATCAGGTGCTTTACCATCTCGGTTCACGAGGGATTGAGTACGATCTACTTCCCTGGTGCCAGAAACAGCAGATGCCGGTGATGGCTTACAGTCCATTAGCCCAGGCCGGGCGGTTGCGCAATGGACTGTTAAAAAATGCGGTAGTCAACGAAATTGCACATGCTCACAATATCAGTGCGGCACAAGTATTGTTGGCGTGGGTAATCAGCCATCAGGGTGTGATGGCGATTCCAAAAGCGGCAACTGTCGCACATGTCCAACAAAATGCGGCTGTGCTTGAGGTTGAACTTTCGTCAGCGGAATTAGTTATGCTAGATAAAGCGTATCCGGCACCAAAAGGAAAAACTGCGCTGGATATGGTGTGATGTTGATACGTGCCGGATGCATCGCACCCGGCACACAATATTAACGCAAATTAACGTTTCGCAACGCGAATGGATTGCGCCAGATGTGCAGGTTTCTCTTTGGTGACTTTTTGCGTTTCTGAAGCGTACGCCGTTTCTACACAAACAAAGGTCTTGTAGCCATCATCCGGCATATCGCCCATGCTAACTGAAAGCGCCGGTCCTGGGTTCCAGCCTACAACGTTCAGATGATGCTGGTGGCCTACGGCGATAATACGATTCAGCGCTTCGTCATTAATTACGCTGCAATCTTGCGGATTCAGATACACGCGATCGGTACGGTCAGGGAAGGTCTGAATACCGTCGGTCAGTACATCTTCTTTCGCGTCATTTACTTTATCAATGAAGCGATCGCCTAGTCCACTGACGCTTACCTTAGCGATATCACCCACGTTAAAGTAGGTATGCAGAGCAGAGGTAGTTTCAAATTCGCCGTGTGCTTCAAGATCGATTTCACAGGTTTTACCCACGTGGAAATGCGCTAACAGCGTAAAGTCGTGCGGCCAGAATTTTTTCGTCTCTTCGCTTTGTGTCAATTCAAAAGTCAGCGCTACACCATCAGCATCTTCACGATGTGATTTCAGCGTCCACGGCAGGTTGCGGGCAAAACCGTGCGCAGGCAGACCTTGTTGTGCAGCCGGACCAAACCACGGCCAGCAAACCGGTATGCCACCGCGAATGGCGACGCCATTTTTGAACGGTGTGTTGTTACTCAACCACAGAACTTCTTCTTCACCCGCAGGTTTCCACGAGAGAAGGTGTGCGCCCTGTAATGCAAAAGAGGCTTTTACCTGGGGATGATCGACCACAATGAGGTCCAGTTCATCCAGTTTACGACGGGAGAGGACAGGGGAGATTTGTTCGATGACCGGAAGGGCAAAAATTTTCTTAATCATGACGCAGTCCTTTAACTTCATTTTATCAGGTAAAAAAAAGAGCGACCGAAGTCGCTCTTTTTAGATCACAGAGTCATCTCAACTTATTTGGAGATGTGAGCGATCAGGTCCAGAACTTTGTTGGAGTAACCGGTTTCGTTGTCGTACCAGGATACCAGTTTCACGAAGTTGTCGTTCAGAGCGATACCCGCTTTAGCATCGAACACGGAAGTGCAAACTTCGCCGTTGAAATCGGTAGATACTACGTCATCTTCGGTGTAGCCCAGAACGCCTTTCATTTCGCCTTCAGCAGCAGCTTTAACGGCAGCTTTGATCTGCTCGTAAGTTGCAGCTTTTTCCAGACGAACGGTCAGGTCAACTACGGATACGTTCGGGGTCGGAACGCGGAACGCCATACCAGTCAGTTTGCCATTCAGTTCTGGCAGTACTTTACCTACAGCTTTAGCAGCACCGGTAGAGGACGGGATGATGTTCTGGGAAGCGCCGCGGCCACCGCGCCAGTCTTTGTGAGACGGGCCATCAACGGTTTTCTGAGTAGCGGTAGTAGCGTGAACGGTGGTCATCAGACCTTCGATGATGCCGAAGTTATCATTGATAACTTTAGCCAGCGGAGCCAGGCAGTTGGTGGTGCAGGAAGCGTTAGAAACGATGTCCTGACCAGCATATTTGTCGAAGTTAGCGCCTTTAACGAACATCGGAGTGTTGTCTTTAGACGGACCAGTCATAACCACTTTTTTCGCACCAGCGGTGATGTGTTTACGAGCAGTTTCGTCAGTCAGGAACAGACCAGTTGCTTCAGCGACAACGTCAACACCAACTTCGTCCCATTTCAGGTTAGCCGGATCACGTTCAGCGGTAACACGGATTTTTTTACCGTTAACGATCAGATGACCGTCTTTCACTTCAACGGTACCGTCGAAACGGCCGTGAGTGGAGTCATATTTCAGCATGTATGCCATGTAATCAGCGTCTAACAGGTCGTTGATTGCAACGATCTCGATGTCAGAACGTTTCTGAGCAGCACGGAAAACAATGCGACCGATACGGCCAAAACCGTTGATACCTACTTTGATAGTCATATATTCCACCAGCTATTTGTTAGTGAATAAAAGGTTGCCTGTAAAATTACAAAAACCTTACGCAGCGTCAAGCGGAATCGTGTCAATCATTGCGACAAATCAATCCTGTGCCTAAGCATTATGCGACTGACTCGCCTCACTCTTCCTTTGGGCTTGAGACCACATGGGGTCGGCGCCCCGAATTTTAAAGGGCAATTACGATAAAAATGTGATTTTCATCACGATTTAGGTGCAGCCATTTCGTCGAGATCAAGTTTAGGACAAAATTTTGCCAGTTGGTGTTAATGTTTTGTTAGAATCAGTCACGTAATGTGAGCACGATTAAAGTGAGATGTGAGCAAATGGCTAATAAACCTTCGGCAGAAGAACTGAAAAAAAATTTGTCCGAGATGCAGTTCTACGTGACGCAGAATCATGGGACAGAGCCGCCATTTACGGGTCGTTTACTGCATAACAAGCGTGACGGCGTATATCACTGTTTGATCTGCGATGCCCCGCTGTTTCATTCCCAAACCAAGTATGATTCCGGCTGTGGCTGGCCCAGTTTCTACGA
The DNA here is from genome assembly GCF_013369155.2 of Escherichia sp. 94.0001. Classification (NCBI taxonomy): domain Bacteria; kingdom Pseudomonadati; phylum Pseudomonadota; class Gammaproteobacteria; order Enterobacterales; family Enterobacteriaceae; genus Escherichia; species Escherichia sp. 94.0001. Next base: position 97,500 of record NZ_JABWMS020000002.1, read on the forward strand.
ACCGGTGAGTGAAGAATCCATTCGTTATATCAAAGACTTGTCACATGGAATGCAGCGCATAGAAATTCGTTGCGGTAACTGTGATGCCCATCTGGGGCATGTCTTCCCCGACGGGCCGCAGCCAACGGGTGAACGTTATTGTGTTAACTCAGCCTCTTTACGCTTTACCGATGGCGAAAACGGCGAAGAAATCAACGGTTGAAAAAACGATTCAGCAACTTATTCCACAGGAGCGGAAAAATTATGAATCTTGATGACATTATCAACAGCATGACGCCTGAGGTATACCAGCGTTTGTCGACTGCTGTTGAACTGGGAAAATGGCCCGATGGTGTTGCGCTGACCGAGGAACAAAAAGAGAACTGCCTGCAATTGGTGATGCTTTGGCAAGCCCGCCATAATACCGAAGCTCAGCATATGACAATTGACACAAATGGTCAGATGGTTATGAAGAGCAAACAACAGTTAAAAGAAGATTTTGGTATCTCAGCAAAGCCTATTGCCATGTTTAAGTAAGTGGTTTGTCCCCTTTTTGCCCCGGTTATAAAGGGGATAGCCAACAATAACCCCACGACTCATCTCAATTATCTCGCCCCGACCTGGCTAAGTCCCAGCCCGGTCTCTTGCAGTCGCGTTCACGCCTGAATGACTTCTCCTGAACTTAAGTCTCAGACCTATTTGGCCGGTAATCCCTCTCAAATTTGCTCATTTTGCGTTCCACCTTCCATCACCCTGTAACAGACCCGGCCATTTTCTGCGTAATTGTGATCTGAGTTGTAAAACACAGATCAATATCTGTGTTTTAAAGATTTAATGTTGACCTCAAAAATCATGTGGGTAAGTATGATGGCCATCTAAGCAAAACAAAACACAGAGGATGACGCAATGAAAGCACTGGCTCGGTTTGGCAAAGCCTTTGGCGGCTACAAGATGATCGATGTCCCACAACCCATTTGTGGCCCGGAAGATGTGGTGATTGAAATTAAAGCTGCGGCAATCTGCGGCGCAGACATGAAGCACTACAATGTCGATAGCGGTTCTGATGAGTTTAACTCTATCCGCGGCCATGAGTTCGCAGGTTGTATTGCGCAGGTTGGTGAAAAAGTCAAAGACTGGAAAGTGGGGCAACGCGTCGTGTCGGATAACAGCGGTCACGTTTGCGGCGTTTGTCCGGCCTGTGAACAAGGTGATTTTCTGTGTTGTAAAGAAAAAGTAAACCTTGGTCTGGATAACAATACGTGGGGCGGTGGTTTTTCCAAATATTGTCTGGTTCCTGGTGAAATTCTCAAAATTCATCGTCATGCGTTGTGGGAAATCCCTGATGGTGTTGATTATGAGGATGCAGCCGTACTTGACCCTATCTGCAATGCCTACAAATCCATCGCGCAGCAATCGAAATTCCTCCCTGGTCAGGATGTAGTCGTCATCGGCACTGGCCCACTCGGGCTGTTCTCCGTACAAATGGCGCGGATTATGGGGGCGGTAAATATCGTCGTCGTTGGTCTACAAGAAGATGTGGCGGTCCGCTTCCCGGTTGCAAAAGAACTGGGTGCGACGGCTGTAGTAAATGGTTCTACCGAAGATGTGGTGGCGCGCTGCCAGCAAATTTGTGGTAAAGACAATCTGGGACTGGTGATTGAATGCTCCGGTGCCAATATCGCACTTAAACAAGCCATCGAAATGCTCCGTCCGAACGGGGAAGTGGTACGCGTTGGAATGGGCTTCAAGCCTCTTGATTTCTCGATTAATGACATTACCGCCTGGAACAAAAGCATCATTGGGCATATGGCCTATGACTCCACCTCATGGCGTAACGCTCTCCGGCTATTAGCCAGCGGCGCTATCAAAGTCAAACCGATGATCACGCATCGTATCGGCCTGTCGCAATGGCGCGAAGGGTTTGATGCGATGGTCGATAAAACCGCAATCAAAGTGATCATGACTTACGACTTTGATGAATAACTACTCTCCTGAAGGAACGTTATCGCATGGAACAGATAACAAAACCGCATTGTGGTGCACGGCTGGATCGCTTACCGGATTGCCGCTGGCATTCGTCAATGTTTGCCATCGTCGCGTTTGGCTTGCTTGTCTGCTGGAGTAATGCCGTTGGTGGCTTGATCCTCGCGCAGCTGAAAGAGTTGGGCTGGACAGATAATTCCACCACTGCCACATTCTCAGCAATTACGACCGCCGGAATGTTTCTCGGTGCGCTGGTTGGCGGCATCATCGGTGACAAAACCGGTCGCAGAAATGCGTTCATCCTCTATGAGGCCATTCATATTGCCTCGATGGTTGTCGGTGCTTTTTCACCGAATATGGATTTCCTTATTGCCTGCCGTTTTGTGATGGGCGTTGGGCTGGGAGCTTTACTGGTGACGCTGTTTGCTGGTTTCACCGAATATATGCCCGGTAGAAATCGCGGAACATGGTCCAGTCGGGTTTCCTTTATTGGCAACTGGTCATATCCGCTCTGTTCATTGATTGCGATGGGACTCACGCCACTGATTAGTGCAGAGTGGAACTGGCGAGTACAACTGCTTATCCCTGCAATATTGTCGCTTATCGCTACGGCGCTGGCCTGGCGCTACTTTCCTGAATCCCCGCGCTGGCTGGAATCGCGCGGACGGTATCAGGAAGCCGAGAAAGTCATGCGGAGTATAGAAGAAGGCGTCATACGCCAGACGGGTAAACCTTTGCCGCCCGTGGTTATTGCTGATGACGGTAAAGCGCCACAAGCGGTGCCGTATTCAGCCTTACTGACAGGAGTATTACTGAAACGCGTGATATTAGGTTCTTGTGTGCTGATTGCCATGAACGTTGTGCAGTACACACTAATTAACTGGTTGCCAACGATATTCATGACCCAGGGGATTAATTTAAAAGACTCGATTGTTTTAAATACCATGAGTATGTTTGGCGCGCCATTTGGTATTTTTATTGCCATGCTGGTGATGGATAAAATTCCGCGTAAAACAATGGGTGTGGGGCTATTAATCCTGATTGCGGTGCTCGGATATATCTATTCACTGCAAACCAGTATGTTGCTCATAACGCTGATTGGTTTCTTCCTGATTACTTTCGTCTATATGTACGTTTGCTATGCCTCGGCAGTGTATGTCCCTGAGATCTGGCCGACAGAGGCCAAATTACGTGGCTCCGGTCTGGCGAATGCAGTAGGGCGAATCAGTGGTATTGCCGCACCTTATGCCGTTGCAGTGCTGCTCAGTAGTTATGGCGTAACGGGAGTCTTTATTCTTCTGGGGGCGGTTTCAATTATTGTCGCAATTGCTATCGCCACCATTGGAATTGAAACCAAAGGTGTCTCCGTTGAAAGTTTAAGTATTGATGCAGTAGTCAATAAATAATACTGGTGGATTCAAAATGAGAAATTCAAAAGCAATATTGCAGGTGCCGGGCACAATGAAAATTATTTCAGCAGAAATACCTGTGCCTAAAGAAGATGAAGTTTTGATTAAAGTAGAATATGTCGGTATTTGTGGTTCAGATGTACATGGTTTTGAATCAGGCCCGTTTATTCCGCCTAAAGACCCAAATCAAGAAATTGGCCTGGGTCATGAATGCGCCGGGACGGTTGTGGCTGTGGGAAGCCGTGTGCGCAAATTTAAAGCGGGGGATCGAGTAAATATCGAACCTGGCGTTCCTTGCGGTCACTGTCGTTACTGTCTGGAAGGCAAATATAACATCTGCCCGGACGTTGATTTTATGGCGACACAACCTAACTACCGCGGCGCATTAACGCACTATCTGTGTCATCCGGAGAGCTTTACTTACAAACTGCCCGACAATATGGACACGATGGAAGGGGCGCTGGTGGAGCCTGCCGCAGTCGGGATGCATGCCGCGATGCTGGCAGATGTTAAACCGGGTAAGAAGATAATTATTCTGGGAGCGGGTTGTATTGGTTTGATGACGTTGCAAGCATGCAAATGCCTGGGAGCTACGGATATTGCCGTCGTTGATGTACTGGAAAAACGTCTGACAATGGCGGAACAGCTCGGCGCGACAGTGGTTATCAACGGCGCAAAAGAAGACACTATCGCACGCTGTCAGCAATTTACCGAAGAAATGGGCGCAGATATTGTTTTCGAAACAGCGGGTTCTGCGGTCACCGTTAAACAGGCACCTTATCTGGTAATGCGCGGCGGTAAAATTATGATTGTTGGTACTGTACCTGGCGATTCGGCAATCAATTTACTCAAAATCAATCGCGAAGTCACTATCCAGACAGTATTCCGCTATGCCAATCGTTATCCGGTCACGATTGAAGCTATTTCCTCAGGGCGATTCGATGTGAAATCGATGGTGACACATATTTACGATTATCAGGATGTACAACAGGCATTTGAAGAGTCGGTTAACAACAAACGCGACATTATTAAAGGCGTTATTAAAATTAGCGATTAATTAATACGGGAGAACAGAATATGCTCGCAGATATCAGATATTGGGAAAACGATGCCACAAATAAACATTATGCAATTGCCCATTTTAACGTATGGAATGCAGAAATGTTGATGGGCGTTATCGACGCAGCCGAAGAAGCGAAATCACCGGTTATTATTTCTTTTGGTACAGGTTTTGTCGGGAACACCTCATTTGAAGATTTCTCTCACATGATGGTATCAATGGCAAAAAAAGCAACGGTGCCGGTAATAACTCATTGGGATCATGGTCGGAGTATGGAAATTATTCATAACGCCTGGACTCATGGTATGAATTCATTAATGCGTGATGCTTCCGCATTTGATTTCGAAGAAAATATTCGTTTAACCAAAGAGGCTGTTGATTTCTTCCATCCGCTGGGTATTCCGGTAGAGGCAGAATTAGGGCATGTCGGTAATGAAACCGTTTATGAAGAAGCGCTGGCGGGCTATCACTATACCGATCCTGACCAGGCGGCTGAATTTGTTGAACGTACGGGCTGTGACTCATTGGCTGTCGCCATCGGCAACCAGCATGGGGTTTATACGTCAGAGCCACAATTGAACTTTGAGGTCGTCAAACGCGTACGCGATGCCGTTTCTGTTCCGCTGGTTTTGCACGGCGCATCGGGGATCAGTGATACCGACATTAAAACTGCAATTTCGTTGGGTATCGCGAAAATCAACATTCATACGGAGCTCTGTCAGGCCGCAATGGTAGCAGTGAAAGAAAACCAGGATCAGCCTTTCCTGCATTTAGAACGTGAAGTACGTAAAGCTGTAAAAGAACGGGCATTGGAAAAAATTAAACTGTTCGGTTCTGATGGCAAAGCGGAATAATGATATGGATAATCTCGACGTTATTTGTATAGGTGCCGCTATTGTTGATATTCCATTGCAACCGGTCAGTAAAAATATCTTTGATGTGGATTCTTATCCTCTTGAAAGAATCGTAATGACCACCGGGGGTGATGCAATAAATGAAGCAACAATTATTTCTCGTCTGGGCCATCGCACAGCATTAATGAGTCGTATTGGTAAAGATGCCGCCGGGCAATTTATTCTCGACCATTGCCGCAAAGAGAATATTGATATTCAAAGCCTGAAGCAGGACGTCAGCATAGATACCTCTATTAACGTTGGACTGGTGACGGAGGATGGCGAGCGGACGTTTGTCACAAACCGTAACGGCAGTCTGTGGAAATTGAATATTGACGATGTTGATTTTTCGCGGTTTTCTCAGGCGAAATTATTATCTCTGGCCAGTATTTTCAACAGTCCTCTATTGGATGGTAAAGCGCTAACAGAAATTTTTACGCAAGCTAAAGCCCGGCAGATGATTATCTGTGCCGATATGATCAAACCGCGGTTGAATGAAACGCTGGATGATATTTGCGAAGCATTGAGTTATGTCGATTATCTATTTCCTAATTTTGCCGAGGCAAAATTACTCACTGGGAAAGAGACACTGGATGAAATTGCTGACTGCTTTCTTGCGTGCGGCGTAAAAACGGTGGTGATTAAAACGGGTAAAGACGGCTGCTTTATCAAGCGTGGTGACATGACGATGAAGGTGCCGGCGGTCGCAGGAATAACCGCCATCGACACTATTGGCGCAGGCGATAACTTTGCTTCTGGCTTTATAGCGGCTCTGTTAGAAGACAAAAATCTGCGTGAATGCGCACGCTTTGCCAATGCAACGGCGGCTATCTCGGTTCTAAGCGTCGGTGCCACCACCGGTGTAAAAAACAGAAAGCTGGTCGAACAATTGCTGGAAGAATACGAAGGATAATGAAGGCAAATGAAAAAGATACCTTTAGGCACAACGGATATAACGCTTTCGCGAATGGGGTTGGGGACATGGGCCATTGGCGGCGGTCCTGCATGGAATGGCGATCTCGATCGACAAATATGTATTGATACGATTCTTGAAGCCCATCGTTGCGGCATTAACCTGATTGATACTGCGCCAGGATATAACTTTGGCAATAGTGAGGTTATCGTCGGTCAGGCGTTAAAAAAACTGCCCCGTGAACAGGTTGTAGTAGAAACCAAATGCGGCATTGTCTGGGAACGAAAAGGGAGTTTATTCAACAAAGTTGGCGATCGGCAGTTGTATAAAAACCTTTCCCCGGAATCTATCCGCGAAGAGGTAGAAGCCAGCTTGCAACGTCTGGGTATTGATTACATCGATATCTACATGACGCACTGGCAGTCGGTGCCACCATTTTTTACGCCGATAGCTGAAACTGTCGCAGTGCTCAATGAGTTAAAGGCCGAAGGGAAAATTCGCGCTATAGGCGCTGCTAACGTCGATGCTGACCATATCCGCGAGTATCTGCAATATGGTGAACTGGATATTATTCAGGCGAAATACAGTATCCTCGACCGGGCAATGGAAAGCGAACTGCTGCCGCTATGTCGTGATAATGGCATTGTGGTACAGGTTTATTCCCCGCTAGAGCAGGGATTGTTGACCGGTACCATCACTCGTGATTACGTTCCGGGCGGCGCTCGGGCAAATAAAGTCTGGTTCCAGCGTGAAAACATGCTGAAAGTGATTGATATGCTTGAACAGTGGCAGCCACTCTGTGCTCGTTATCAGTGCACAATTCCCACTCTGGCACTGGCGTGGATATTAAAACAGAGTGATTTAATCTCCATTCTTAGTGGGGCTACTGCGCCGGAACAGGTACGTGAAAATGTCGCGGCACTGAATATCAACTTATCGGATGCAGACGCAACATTGATGAGGGAAATGGCAGAGGCTCTGGAGCGTTAAATACTCAACATGATTCACCTCTGTTTCTGTGAAAACTGTGATTAAAATCTGTGATTCAAACGGGTTATTTTGAAAGTAAACATCGGTTATGCGATAATCTCGCTAATGTGATGTAAAAAGATACAGGGGTGTAATCGTGGCGGCAAAAGACAGGATTCAGGCAATTAAGCAAATGGTTGCCAACGATAAAAAGGTGACAGTCTCAAATTTGAGTGGGATTTTTCAGGTAACCGAGGAAACCATTCGCCGCGATCTTGAGAAGCTGGAAGATGAAGGCTTTTTGACCAGAACCTATGGTGGTGCTGTTTTAAATACAGCGATGTTGACGGAGAATATCCATTTTTATAAGCGCGCTTCATCGTTTTATGAAGAGAAGCAGCTTATTGCACGCAAGGCGCTACCCTTTATCGACAATAAAACCACTATGGCAGCCGATTCCAGTAGTACCGTTATGGAATTGCTCAAATTGTTGCAGGACCGTAGTGACCTGACGTTGCTAACTAACTCGGCGGAAGCGATTCATGTTCTGGCTCAATCAGAAATTAAAGTCGTTTCAACGGGGGGGGAACTAAACAAAAATACACTTTCCCTGCAAGGAAGAATTACTAAAGAGATCATCAGCCGCTACCATGTCGATATCATGGTAATGAGTTGTAAAGGTCTTGATATTAACAGCGGCGCGCTGGACTCTAACGAAGCGGAAGCTGAAATCAAAAAGACAATGATCCGTCAGGCGACAGAAGTTGCGTTATTGGTTGATCACTCTAAGTTTGATCGCAAAGCTTTTGTCCAGTTAGCTGACTTTAGTCATATTAATTACATAATAACTGATAAATCACCGGGTGCAGAGTGGATAGCATTTTGCAAAGACAATAATATCCAGCTGGTGTGGTAATTTAAGCACACGTTGTCAATATTATTTGTTCCTGCGCCTGGAAAATAAAATGATGATAAAGATGCGGCAAGTGAATTTGCCGCAATTGCTACCTTTTTAGCAAATCCGAGGCACCTAATGGAACAATATGATCAAATTGGCGCAAGACTGGACCGCTTGCCTTTGGCCCGGTTTCATTATCGTATATTTGGTATTATAAGCTTTAGTCTGTTATTAACGGGTTTTTTGAGTTATTCAGGCAATGTTGTTTTAGCAAAGCTGGTAAGCAATGGATGGTCAAATAATTTCCTCAATGCCGCCTTTACCTCGGCATTAATGTTTGGTTATTTCATCGGCTCTCTTACCGGTGGGTTCATCGGTGATTATTTTGGGCGGCGCAGGGCTTTTCGCATAAATCTTCTCATCGTCGGTATTGCGGCAACAGGGGCCGCTTTTGTCCCTGATATGTACTGGCTCATTTTCTTTCGCTTCCTGATGGGCACAGGAATGGGGGCGCTGATTATGGTTGGCTATGCTTCGTTTACGGAGTTTATCCCCGCGACGGTGCGTGGAAAATGGTCCGCGCGGCTGTCATTTGTCGGTAACTGGTCGCCCATGCTGTCTGCGGCGATAGGCGTGGTGGTTATCGCTTTTTTTAGTTGGCGGATAATGTTTCTGCTGGGTGGTATTGGCATACTGTTAGCCTGGTTTCTCTCAGGTAAATACTTTATTGAGTCGCCTCGATGGTTGGCGGGGAAAGGACAAATCGCAGGTGCCGAAAGCCAACTTCGTGAAGTAGAGCAGCAAATTGAAAGAGAGAAGAGTGTTCGTTTACCCCCGCTTACTTTGAATCAGAGCAACAGCAAGGCTAACGTAATCAATGGTACTTTCTGGCTGCTGTTTAAAGGGGAAATGTTACGACGTACATTAGTCGCGATTACTGTTTTAATTGCAATGAACATTTCACTTTATACCATCACCGTATGGATACCGACCATATTTGTTAACTCCGGCATTGATGTTGATAAATCAATATTAATGACTGCTGTTATTATGATTGGCGCTCCGGTAGGTATATTTATTGCGGCATTAATTATTGATCATTTTCCTCGTCGATTATTTGGCTCCGCCTTACTTATTATTATTGCCGTGTTAGGCTATATCTATTCAATTCAGACTACAGAGTGGGCGATTTTAATCTATGGCCTGGTGATGATCTTCTTTTTGTACATGTATGTTTGCTTCGCGTCGGCGGTTTATATACCGGAACTTTGGCCAACGCATTTACGCTTGCGTGGTTCGGGTTTCGTTAATGCCGTCGGACGGATCGTCGCAGTCTTCACGCCCTATGGCGTTGCGGCATTATTAACACATTATGGGTCAATCACGGTGTTTATTGTGCTTGGTGTGATGTTAGTGCTCTGCGCGCTGGTTCTCTCCATTTTTGGCATCGAAACGCGGAAGGTGTCGCTGGAAGAGATTTCTGAGGTGAATTAAATCTTTCGTTGATGGCGTCAATTGCCAGATGTACCACTGACGTGTTTTATCTGGCCTACAATGGCAGTACAGAATTGTAGGCCAGCATAAAATTACTCCTGCGTCTCTTCCCAGTCTGCCAGCGTATATAGCGTTGCCCCAGCTGCTGACATCTCCATAAACGCGTGCGCACTGTCCTGTGGCTGGATATTCACGCCACGACAACCATCGGTAATCACATTAACCTTATAACCTAACTGTAACGCGTCCAGCACGGTAAACTTCACGCAATAGTCAGTAGCCAGGCCCATAATGATCAATTCATCGATTTCATGATCGCGTAACCAGTCATCGAGCGTGGTTTTCTGCCGACGGCCGTTATCAAAAAAGGCACTGTAACTGTCAACTAAAGGATTTTCGCCTTTATGGAACACCGCTGCGATCGCTTTTTGGTTCAGTAACGGATGTAATTGTGCGCCTTCACTGTTCTGCACACAGTGATCTGGCCAGAAGGTTTGTGGCAAACCGTCGAGTTGGCCTGGCGTATAAGGCTCTACACCGTGCTGACTGGCAAAACTGCCGTGAATCGCCGGGTGCCAGTCTTGACTGGCGATAACCGCTTCACCGCGCGACTGGCACCAGTCAATCAGGCGGTTAGCGACATCCACCGTACTGTCACCTTCCGGCACGGCGAGCGCGCCACCAGCACAGAAATCATTTTGTAAATCGACCAGTAACAGGGCGCGAGGGGGCATTGCAGTCTCCTTAATCATCCGGCGTCAGTTCGCCGCGCAGGTTTTGGCTCATGGCCTTGCGAATGGTTTCAGTATCCAGTTCCTGGCTAAGCAGGTAATGCAGTTTGGTTAGCGTGGCTTCTACAGTCATATCTGCACCGCCAATAACGCCGGCATGGGCGAGGGCGTTACCGGTGGCATAACCCCCCATGTTCACTTTACCGGACATACATTGTGTCAGGTTGACTACCACAATTCCGCGATCGCTGGCTTCTTGTAATTCTTGCAGGAAGGCTTTGTTTTGTGGCGCATTACCCACGCCATATGAGCGCAGAATCAATGCTTTCACCGGTTGGCGCAGAAAATTGCGCACGACGTCAGCAGAAATCCCCGGATAAATCGTCACTACGCCAATCGGTTGTGGGGTGATTGGATGAACGATCAATTCCCCTTCACCGTGCGGGGCGGGGGGCGTATTCAAACGACGAATATGGATACCTGCTTCCAGTAACGGAGGAAGGTTTGGAGAGGCAAACGCATCAAAACCATCGGCATGGGCTTTGGTGGTACGGTTGCCACGATAAAGTCGATTATTAAAAAAGAGAGTTACTTCGTTGATAGGATAATTCGCCGCAACGTACAACGCATTCAGCAGATTAATTTGTCCGTCAGAGCGTAACTCAGCCAGCGGGATTTGTGACCCTGTCACAATGACCGGTTTACCGAGATTCTCGAGCATGAACGACAGCGCAGAGGCGGTATACGCCATCGTGTCGGTGCCGTGCAGAATGACAAAACCATCATAGTCGTCATAATGCGCTTTAATATCTTCAGCAATATGCTGCCAGTCTTCTGGCGTCATATCTGAAGAGTCCATCAGCGGCGTATATTCATGAATGGTGAAATCTGGCATCTCCGGGCGATGGAATTCTGGCATCAGCGCCAGTTGGCGTTGTAGATGACCTGACACCGGAATATAACCCTGCTCGGAACGCTGCATCCCGATGGTCCCGCCCGTGTAGGCGACGTAAATTGATTTCTTTTGCATGATATTGATATGAATGATATCGAAAGAGCAAAAGTATATACGTGAGGGGCAGCGAGCGCACCTGGATACTCTGTGGATATGAGAAAAGTCCGGCAGAACGGAGGGATTAGTGTCCCGCCGGAGAAAAGTGGTTAATCCTGCAATGCATAGGTTACGGTGGTGACTACGCGTACCGTTTTATTAATCGCCGTAGGATCATCTTCATCACTGCCACTGGCGAAGATCTGGAACACGCCTTGTGAGGCATCGCTAATTGACCCCACCTGGCTACCTGAGTCCGTTGCAAATTGTAATGCTGCGTTGCGTGCATCTTTGGTGGCGGCGGCAATCATCTCAGCGCGCAGTGCGCCAATACCATTAAAGCGATAGGCGACTTTGCTCTCAGCGATAGCGCCCTCCGTAGCGACTTGCAGTTCGTTTAATTTCGCGACGACTTTTTCGACAGCAGCAACATTATGGGTTTTTATCGTCACTGACCCGTCTGCGTTATAGCGTGGCATTGTGGGATCATCTTTCAGATAAAAGGAATCTGTTCGCTTGCTTGTCCATTGGCCCAGGGTTATCTCTTTCTCGTTAATCCCCTGAGCATTGAGTTCGGCAACAATTTTTTTCTGCGCGTCTTCCAGTTTCGGGAACAGTTCGCCGGGAATATTACCCTTAAAGTTAATCGCAATTGTTAATTCTGCCGTATCTGCGCGAACTTCTTTTTCAGAAAGCCCACGCACATTTACATAACGGTTATTGGTTTTTAAATGTTTAACACCATCGCCAACAAAATAACCACAGGCGCTAATCCCCAGTCCGAGGACGATAGCGGCAATTAAAGAGGGGGCCTTATTCACTGATGACTCCATATCAGATGCTAAATGAGCAAGGGAATGTAGTGGAGAGAGGGAGTGAAAGACAGTCCGATTCAGGAGTGTGGCCGACAGCATATCGGCCACATTTTTGCAGGATTTAACGCACGTTGGCACAGGTCAGGCAAAACGCATAACGGTTTTGTGGGTCGTTAAACGCTGCCAGCTTGTCGCTTTCACTTTTAACGGTAGAGGCTACCGAGGCCAGCGGTGCAGGTAACATGGCCTGGAACGCATCTGGCAACATTGCCCGGACAGAACCAGACATATTGTCCATCACTTTGTCGAAGAAGGTCGGTTCATCAACGTAGTATTCCAGATGCCACTGTTTCACTTTTGCCAGCTCTGCTGCTTTGGCAACCGCATCATCGAAATCCCCGAGACTATCGACCAGCCCGTTAGCTTTTGCATCCTGACCGGTCCAGACGTGGCCCTGGGCGATTTTATCAATCTGCTCCGGCGTCGAATGACGCGCATCAGCAACCAGCGTGATAAAGCGTTTATAGCCATTCTCAATGCTTAACTGCATCATCTGCTGCGCTTCCGGCGGCAGTGCCTTGGTGATAGAAACATCCGCCAGCGGTGAAGTTGAGACGCCATCGGTATGAACACCAATCGAATCCAAACTATTTTCTACGGTAGTGATCACGCCGAAGATACCGATAGAACCGGTCAGGGTGCTGGGGTTAGCCACAATGTAATTAGCTGGCGTGGAAATCCAGTAACCACCAGATGCCGCCATGCCGCCCATCGATACAACCACAGGCTTACCCGCTGCCCTGGCGGCTGCCAGTTCAGCGCGAATCACTTCAGAGGCGGTAACGCTGCCGCCAGGGCTATTAACACGCAGAACAATCGCTTTCACTTTCGGGTCAAGGCGAGCGTCGCGGATTTGTGCCGCAGTGGTATCACCGCCAACATTCCCCTGAGTTTCCTCGCCATCCATAATTGCGCCATTCGCGAAGACGACACCGATGCTGTCACCGGTATCTGCCGGCGTTTTCAATGCGTAATCGTAATAACTGATGGCGCGATAATTTTTATCAGTCTTACTCCAGCCGAACTCTTTGGTCAGAGCTTTTTCGATTTCGGCACTTGATGCCAGTGCATCGACCAGCTTGTTTTCCAGCGCATATTTCGCGGTATCGCCACCTGTTTTGGTTAAACCCTCAAGCAACCCTTGCGCACCAGGGAATACCTGCTGAGCAGGGATCTGCCGGTTAGCGGCAACAGTATTCAGATAGTTTTGCCACAGCTCACCGATCCAGCGGCTGTCAGCTTCGCGGGCTGCCGGTGACATATCATCACGAATAAACGGTTCAACGGCAGATTTATACGTACCCACGCGGAACACATGGGTGGAGACTTTCAGCTTATCCAGTAACGATTTGTAGTACAGACCGTTGGTAGCAAAACCGTGCAGATCCACCACGCCTTGTGGAGATAGCCAAATTTTGTTGGCGAAACTGGCGAGATAATATTGCCCCTGGCTGTAGTTCTCGCCTATGGCATAAACTGGCTTCCCGCTGTCACGAAACTCTTTCAGGGCTTTGCCGATGTACTGCATAGACGGCTGGTCGCCGCCTGCGAAGTTTTTCAGATCCATCACGATACCGGTGATATTGCGGTCGTCCTTCGCCTGGCGAATGGTGTTGACGATATCAAACAGTGAGTTTTCCTGCAGACGATCGGAACTGGCACCAAGGAGCTGGCGGCTTAGCTTACTAAACCGCTGAGAACTGTCGGGTTTATCGACGATTACACCAGATATGTCCAGCAGCAGCGCGCCACGACTGGCCGTTTCTTTCGAATCACCACCACTGACCTGCATCCAGATCCCCACACCAACCAGTACGAGAAAAATAAAGAACAGGTTAAGTACCATTTCACGGACGAAATTCAGCAGACGCCACGTCCATTTAAAAAATCCGGCAATAAATCGCCAAAGGGTTCGCATGTATTCTCCCAACTTAAGGTCACACCTGTCACAGGCGCAATAGATGTGGTTATCGTAATGACCCAACCGGCACTTGTCAGCAGGAATTGCGGACTGTGCTGTAACAAAATCCACTCTCGTGTTAATTTTGTGAATAAATATCATGACAGGAGTTAATCAAATGGATGCACTCGAACTATTGATCAATCGCCGTAGCGCCTCCCGCCTGGCTGAACCTGCGCCAACGGGTGAACAACTGCAAAACATACTGCGAGCGGGTATGCGTGCCCCGGACCATAAGTCCATGCAACCGTGGCATTTTTTTGTGATTGAAGGGGAAGGACGCGAGCGTTTCAGCGCATTATTGGAACAGGGGGCGATTGCTGCCGGTAGTGATGACAAAGCTATCGACAAAGCGCGTAATGCGCCGTTCCGCGCACCGCTCATCATAACGGTGGTGGCAAAATGCGAAGAAAATCATAAAGTCCCGCGCTGGGAACAGGAAATGTCTGCGGGATGTGCGGTCATGGCGATGCAAATGGCAGCAGTTGCCCAGGGGTTTGGCGGCATCTGGCGCAGTGGCGCATTAACTGAAAGTCCGGTAGTGCGTGAAGCATTCGGTTGCCGTGAGCAGGATAAAATTGTCGGTTTTCTCTACCTTGGTACGCCGCAGTTGAAAGCATCTACATCGATAAACGTTCCGGACCCGACGCCGTTTGTGACTTATTTCTGATAATTGTCGCGAAACTGTCTGGATTGTGAGCAAAGGCGCAGGAATTCAGACACTCTCACTTATCACTTCATGGAATGAGGGTTACCATACCCGGATTGCATTGACAGGAGATGTCCATGAGCGAGAACTCGATTCGTTTGACCCAATACAGCCACGGTGCAGGTTGCGGCTGTAAAATTTCCCCAAAAGTGTTGGAAACCATCCTGCACAGTGAGCAGGCGAAGTTTGTTGATCCGAATTTGCTTGTGGGTAATGAAACCCGCGACGATGCGGCGGTGTACGATCTGGGCAATGGCACCAGCGTTATCAGTACCACCGACTTCTTTATGCCGATCGTTGATAAACCTTTCGATTTTGGCCGCATTGCGGCGACTAACGCCATCAGCGATATCTTCGCGATGGGTGGCAAACCGATTATGGCGATTGCGATCCTCGGCTGGCCTATTAACAAACTTTCCCCTGAAATTGCCCGCGAAGTAACCGAAGGTGGACGCTATGCATGCCGTCAGGCGGGTATTGCGCTGGCTGGCGGTCACTCCATCGATGCGCCGGAGCCGATTTTTGGTCTGGCGGTAACGGGGATCGTACCGACCGAGCGGGTGAAGAAAAACAGTACTGCACAAGCCGGATGCAAACTGTTCCTGACGAAACCGCTGGGAATTGGCGTTCTTACTACGGCTGAGAAAAAATCACTGCTGAAACCAGAACATCAGGGACTAGCGACGGAAGTGATGTGCCGGATGAATATTGCAGGCGCGTCCTTTGCCAACATCGAAGGCGTAAAAGCGATGACTGACGTGACTGGTTTTGGTCTGCTGGGGCATTTGAGCGAAATGTGTCAGGGTGCTGGTGTGCAGGCGCGAGTCGACTATGACGCGATCCCGAAACTGCCGGGGGTTGAAGAGTACATTAAGTTGGGCGCAGTGCCTGGCGGCACCGAACGTAACTTTGCCAGCTATGGGCATCTGATGGGTGAAATGCCGCGTGAAGTGCGCGATCTGCTGTGCGATCCGCAAACTTCTGGCGGTCTGCTGCTGGCGGTCATGCCGGAAGCAGAAAATGAGGTCAAAGCTACAGCCGCCGAGTTTGGCATTGAACTGACGGCGATTGGCGAACTGGTGCCAGCGCGCGGCGGTCGTGCCATGGTTGAGATCCGTTAATTCAATGCGGTTGTTTATTGCCGAAAAACCGAGTCTGGCGCGCGCCATTGCTGATGTCCTGCCCAAACCGCACCGGAAAGGCGATGGCTTTATCGAGTGCGGTAATGGCCAGGTGGTGACCTGGTGTATCGGTCACCTGCTTGAGCAGGCGCAGCCAGACGCCTACGACAGTCGCTATGCGCGCTGGAACCTGGCCGATCTCCCCATTGTCCCGGAAAAGTGGCAATTACAGCCACGACCCTCCGTGACCAAACAACTTAACGTCATCAAACGCTTTCTGCATGAAGCCAGCGAAATCGTTCACGCCGGTGACCCGGACCGTGAAGGGCAATTGCTGGTAGATGAAGTGCTGGACTACCTGCAACTGGCACCAGAAAAGCGCCAGCAGGTACAGCGTTGTTTGATAAACGACCTGAACCCGCAGGCGGTTGAGCGGGCGATCGATCGTCTTCGCTCCAATAGCGAGTTTGTACCACTGTGCGTTTCTGCGCTGGCGCGAGCACGAGCCGACTGGTTATACGGCATCAATATGACCCGCGCGTACACCATTCTCGGTCGTAATGCGGGTTATCAGGGCGTGCTTTCCGTGGGCCGCGTGCAGACGCCCGTGCTCGGGCTGGTGGTGCGCCGCGATGAAGAAATTGAAAACTTCGTGGCGAAAGACTTCTTTGAAGTCAAAGCGCATATCGTGACACCTGCCGATGAGCGGTTTACCGCTATCTGGCAACCGAGCGAAGCGTGTGAACCGTACCAGGATGAAGAAGGGCGCTTGTTACATCGTCCGCTGGCGGAGCATGTGGTCAACCGCATCAGCGGCCAACCGGCTATTGTCACCAGCTATAACGATAAACGGGAATCAGAATCCGCACCGCTGCCGTTTTCGCTTTCGGCGTTGCAGATTGAAGCGGCTAAACGCTTTGGTCTGAGTGCGCAGAACGTGCTTGATATCTGCCAGAAGTTGTACGAAACGCACAAGCTAATCACTTATCCGCGTTCCGATTGTCGCTATCTGCCAGAAGAGCATTTTGCCGGACGCCACGCGGTGATGAATGCTATCGGCGTCCATGCGCCGGATCTGTTGCCGCAACCAGTGGTAGATCCAGATATACGCAACCGCTGTTGGGATGACAAAAAGGTCGATGCGCACCACGCCATCATCCCGACCGCGAGGAGTTCTGCCATCAACCTGACGGAAAACGAGGCGAAGGTCTATAACCTGATTGCTCGTCAGTATTTGATGCAGTTCTGTCCGGACGCGGTGTTCCGCAAGTGTGTTATCGAACTGGAAATAGCCAAAGGCAAATTTGTCGCTAAAGCCCGTTTTCTTGCTGAAACAGGCTGGCGCACACTGTTAGGCAGCAAAGAGCGCGATGAAGAAAACGACGGCACGCCACTGCCTGTGGTGGCGAAAGGCGATGAGTTGCTGTGTGAAAAAGGTGAAGTGGTAGAGCGGCAAACCCAGCCGCCGCGCCATTTTACCGATGCAACACTGCTTTCGGCGATGACCGGGATCGCGCGCTTTGTGCAGGACAAAGATCTGAAAAAGATCCTTCGTGCCACCGATGGTCTGGGGACAGAAGCAACCCGTGCCGGGATTATTGAACTGCTGTTCAAGCGTGGCTTTCTGACCAAAAAAGGGCGCTATATCCACTCCACCGACGCCGGAAAAGCGTTATTCCATTCACTGCCAGAAATGGCTACGCGACCGGACATGACCGCGCACTGGGAATCGGTGCTGACGCAAATCAGCGAAAAGCAGTGCCGCTACCAGGACTTTATGCAACCGCTGGTGGGGACGCTGTATCAGCTAATTGATCAAGCCAAACGTACACCGGTGCGGCAGTTTCGCGGCATAGTGGCTCCAGATGGCGGAGAAGGAAATAAAAAGACTTCATCACGTAAGCGAGCAGCGAAAAAAAGCCCGCCAGCAGCAGAGGCGGGCAGTGGAGTGATAATGTAATGCTCTGATGCAGTCAGTTTTCGTAGGCCAGATAAGGCGTTCACGCCGCATCTGGCATAAACGCCTGAAACGGCGCTAATGACTTAAATCACACCCTGCGCCAGCATCGCATCGGCAACCTTCACAAAACCGGCAATGTTCGCGCCCTGCACGTAGTTGGTTTGCTCACCTTCACCACCATGCTCAACACAGGCATGGTGGATATCCAGCATGATGTGATGCAAACGTGCGTCAACTTTCTCGGCTTTCCAGCCCAGGCGCGCAGCGTTTTGCGCCATTTCCAGGCCGGATGTAGCTACGCCACCAGCATTAGCCGCTTTACCCGGTGCAAACAGTACGCCTGCCTGCTGGAACAGTTCAGTCGCTTCGATGGTGGTCGGCATATTTGCCCCTTCGGCGACGGCTTTAACGCCATTGGCGATAAGCTGATGCGCGGCGTCTACATCCAGTTCGTTCTGGGTGGCGCAAGGCAGGGCGATATCAACTGGTACAGACCACGGCTGTTGGCCTTCGAGATAGACCAGACCAAATTCTTTGGCGTAATCTGCCACACGACCATCGCGGCTGGCTTTGATTTCGATAAGACGCGCCAGTTTCTCTTTCGTGAATCCGCTTTCATCAACGACAGTGCCACTGGAGTCTGACGCAGTGATCACACGAGCACCAAATTCCATCGCTTTTTCGATAGCGTACTGAGCGACGTTGCCGGAGCCAGAAACGGAAACGCGCATCCCTTCAAAACCCATACCGTGGCGTTTTAGCATTGCTTCTGTGAAATAAACCAGACCGTAGCCGGTTGCTTCCGGGCGAATAAGACTGCCGCCAAAAGAAAGCCCCTTACCGGTGAAGACGCAGGCGGTATTGTTGGAGAGCTTTTTCATCATCCCCGCCATAAAGCCGACTTCACGACCACCAACGCCGATATCGCCCGCCGGAACGTCGGTATCTGCGCCCAGGTGGCGATACAGTTCAGTCATTAGCGCCTGGCAGAACCGCATCACTTCGCCTTCGCTTTTCCCTTTCGGGTCAAAATCGCTGCCGCCTTTACCACCGCCCATCGGCAGAGTTGTCAGGGCATTTTTGAAGGTTTGCTCGAAGCCGAGAAATTTGAGAATGGAGAGGTTAACTGACGGATGGAAACGCATACCGCCTTTGTACGGGCCGATGGCGGAGCTGAACTGCACGCGCCATGCACGGTTGACCTGCACCTGGTTGCGATCGTCAACCCATACCACGCGAAACTGGATCACGCGCTCCGGCTCAACCAAGCGCTCCAGTAATGACATTTGGCGATATTTTGGATTTTGTTCAAGAAAAGGCCAGAGTGTGGTCATTACTTCACGAACGGCTTGCGCGAACTCGGTTTGATTCGGGTCGCGCTTTTGGACATGGTTGAGGAATGACTCCAGAGAATATGTCTGATCCATAGATATAAAACCCTTATATATTAATACGATTATGCTTATGTTGTTTATGTCATGTGCTTTTGCAGTTTTCGACTATACCATCAAGAATGTGACGGTAAGCAAGAAAAAAATGACTCACGAAAGCAAATTAATAACGGGAGAAATCTCATAACCAAAAGCGATAACTCAGACGCTAAAGTTTTGCCGCCAGGCTACCGTTATCAGTAACAGAGACAAAACGTTAAGGAGTTCCCTGTGAGTCGAGCATTGTTCGCCGTAGCATTGGCATTTCCATTCATTGCACTGGCTAACCCGCATTATCGTCCGGACGTGGAGGTGAACGTACCGCCAGAAGTGTTCAGTTCAGGCGGGCAGTCAGCGCAGCCCTGTAATCAGTGCTGCGTCTATCAGGATCAAAACTATTCTGAAGGGGCGGTAATTAAAGCCGAAGGAATACTGCTGCAATGCCAGCGGGATGACAAAACTCTTAGCACTAATCCGCTGGTCTGGCGGCGCGTAAAGCCATAAACGCCTTTAATAGTGGAATGTCAGCAGGGGCCAGCGGATATTGCAGAGCCTCTTCAGGTGAGCACCAGACCAGCGCCTGATGTTCATGTGCCTGTAACGTCCCGTGGAAGTGGGGTACGTGCCAGGCATGAAGATGGATAATCCGCCCCGACACTTCTCGCTGATGGCTGGCAACATACTCACCCACAGTTGCTTCGATGCCCAATTCTTCGCGTAACTCACGCACCAGCGCCTGCCGCTGGCTTTCATCCGGCTCGACTTTACCACCGGCAAACTCCCATAATCCCGCCTGATCGCTATGGGCGGGGCGTTGAGCGAGTAAAATTTTGCCATCACGTTCGATGATGGCGGCAACAACTTCAATCATATTCATAAATTACACACGGGCAGATAAGCGAAAAATGCCATAATATCCGCACTGTTGCTCAATCAGAAAGGCTTTATATTTAAGGAGTGCCTGTGTTAGACCGCCATCTTCATCCCCGAATTAAACCTTTGTTGCATCAGTGTGTGAAGGTGCTGGATAAACCCGGCATTACGCCAGATGGTTTAACATTAGTGGGATTTGCCATCGGCGTGCTGGCACTGCCGTTTCTGGCGCTGGGCTGGTATCTGGCGGCGCTAATCGTCATTTTGTTGAACAGGCTGCTTGATGGTCTGGACGGCGCGTTGGCGCGGCGAAGAGGACTTACCGACGCGGGTGGCTTTCTCGATATTTCTCTCGATTTTCTTTTTTACGCACTGGTGCCTTTTGGGTTTATCCTCGCCGCACCGGAGCAAAACGCGCTGGCAGGCGGCTGGCTGCTGTTTGCGTTTATCGGCACGGGCAGCAGTTTTCTCGCTTTTGCTGCGCTGGCGGCGAAACATCAGATTGATAATCCCGGTTATGCGCATAAATCGTTTTATTATCTGGGCGGGTTAACCGAAGGCAGCGAGACGATTTTGCTGTTTGTTCTGAGTTGCCTCTTGCCAGCTTATTTTCCGTGGTTTGCGTGGGTATTTGGTGCGTTGTGCTGGATGACGACCTTTACGCGGGTGTGGAGTGGGTATCTGACGCTGAAGTCGCTCCAGCGCCAGTAATTGCAATGTTATTTGCTGCTGTCCGGGCCGCGCTCACCGGTTGCTACGGGATTTTTCGGATCGCTGCTCCATTCATACCAGCCGCCATCATATACGGAGACGTTATTCCAGCCCATTGCTCGTGCGTACATAAAGGTTTCGGACGCGCGCCAGCCGGTGCCGCAGTAGAATGAAACTTGCTGATCTGGTTTGATATTCCATGCTTTCCACATAGCGGCAATATCATCGGCGCTACGCATGGTGCCATCCGGGTTATGGAAATCCTCCATATGCGTCGAGTCGCTACCAGCGTGTCCCCAACGGGCTCCGGCTATTTCACCTTTTGGCTTAATATAGCTGTAACCACTGGTCGTACCGATAAATTCTGGCCACGAACGAATGCTCACCAGCGATGCATCCTGGCGATGCAGCAGCCTACGGGCCTGTTCCATATCAAGCATCAACTGCGGTTGCGCCGGGATCTTCACGCCGAAATCCGGTTCAGCTTTCACTTTCGGTGGCGTTCCGCGCTCAACAGGCAGTCCCGCGTCGGACCAGGTTTGCCAGCCGCCGTCCAGCAGGCGCATATCTTTCACCCCTGCATAGAGCATAATCTGTGCTACACGCGCTGCTGCGTATACATCACGACCATATAGAATCACCGTGGTGTCATGACGAATGCCATGCTTTGCCAGCATCGCTTTCAGTTGTTCATCAGAGACTTTATTCCACAGCGGTTCGCTTTCCACTTCGTTGGTATCGATGTAATCCGCGCCAGGAATATGGCTAATAAGATAAAGTTTCGGTGCGCCCCAGGCTGCTTCAATGATTTTCCAGTCACCGGCAGGTTTCGCTGTAACGTCTTTTCCTTGTTGCAGGTCATGCAGCCATTGTGGATAAACCAGCTGCTCAAAGTGCGGAAGTTTTTGCAGACGGGAAGGTTCGCTTAGCGCGTCACTCAAAATGGAGATATGCGTAAAGCCTGCTTTTTGCAGACGCGTTTTGACGGCGTTGACATCTTTGTCATTACCGTACAGCGCCACCGGAGCATCGGTTTTCAGGTTATGTAGCTTGATCCACTCGTTGAGCTGTTCGGTGCTCATTTTGTCGAGCCAGCTAGCAGAAAGGTTTAAGGCGGCAGGTTCATGACCGGAAGGGCCATTTAAGGTTTGTGGCCAGCCGTTATAAAACGCGCTGGGGCGAGTATCTATCGCTTTGCCATTTTGTTGTTGAAGCTGGTCAAGAGTAAGAGGCTTCGCCAGTTCAGCGGCCCACGAAGAAGCGCAAGCCAGCCCTAAAGCCATTGCCAGCGCGGTCATTTGAGAAACACGTTTCATCGAAAATCCCGACATTGTAGTTTTGAGTGCGCCATTCTGAACTGACACATTGGGAAAAACTTTGCGTTATCGCAGTTTGTTGTAATTTTCTGACCACTGCGCCATATCCAGAACAGAACTATCAGCAGGAACATCCTGGAGATCGTGCGTTACCTGAACGACGGGGATCGCCAGTTCGCGAACTTCGCTGAACACCCACTGGCGAAAATTATCGCGCAGAGCCACATCAAGACGGCTGAACGGCTCATCCAGGAGTAACGCTTTTGGCTGGGCGAGAAGGGCGCGTAGCAGAGCAACGCGCGCTCGCTGACCACCAGACAAAGTGGCAGGATCCTGATGGAAAGCTCCGTCAAGGCCTGAACGCTCAAGTGCATCATTCACGGCATTATGTCGGGCATTCCCCTTAAGTGTCGCCGGTAGCGCCAGCAGTAAATTTTGCCCGACGCTGAACTGGTCAAATAACAGTGCATCCTGGAAAAGAATGCCAATCTGACGCTGTGCGGTGGGTAGCATGTCAATCCGTTGCTCATTGAGCCATAGCTCACCTGCACAAGAAAACTGTCCGGCCAGCGCACCAATCATCCATGAAAACAGTGTAGATTTTCCACAGCCAGACGGCCCCATTAACGTGACAATGTCACCTTTATCCACCGTAAAGTTAACGTTTGTCAGCAAGCGGCTTTCTGGTAAACGTAGCGAAACATTTTTCACGCAGAGCATTAGCGGAGTCCTTGTCTGACATAACCTACCCATTTTGCGACTAACGCGGTCAGGGCAAAAATAATAAGCGGCAACAGTAGTTGCCATAAAGCCTGGGCGGCGAGAATGCCGTTGCTGCCGCCGCTGCTTAATGCCACCGCTTCAGTGGTGAGCGTCGGAAAACGCCCCGCGCCCAGCCACAGCGTCGGCATATACTGCGCAATACTGACTGAAAATCCCACCGCGAAGGCAATCAGCGCAGGGCGCAACATGAGTGGGCATTTCACGTAAAAGAAGATTTTGGCCCGCGACCAGCCCAGTGTTTGCGCAATCAAAATTAACCGTGAATCAATGCGCTGCCAGGCGGGTTGCAGGATAAACAGCATCCACGGCATTACCCACAGCAGATGCCCCCAGACCACCGCTGTCCAGCTCCCATCTATGTTCAGCCATAGCGCCAGCATGTACTGGCCCGCCACCAGCGGCAGAGCGGGTAATAAAATGGGCAACCAGAGCCACAACTGGCGACGCTTTGCCCCCCATTCCAGCCACAGCAGCAACAGGACCAAAGCGATAAACGTCGCCACCAGCCCCATTGTCAGGCTGTTGATGAGCGCTTCACTATTGATCGTCGACGGATCCGCGAGGATCGCCAGCAGAACCACACACAGCACACCGGTTAAGGGTAAAAAAATCGCCAGCGTAATCCCTGGCAATAAAGGCGTGGCAGGCTTACGAACGCCATCTACGCGGGGAATAGTACGCCGCCAGCCACGCCATAGCAGATAGCCCAGCAAAACGTAGGCGGCAAGTAACAGCATCAGCAGCAGACTGGCAAGCGCGCCTTTTGTCTGTTGGTCAATGCCACCCTGGGTTAGCCACTGCCAGCTAATTACCGCCAGCGTCGGTGGATTACCCGGCCCGAGAATAATTGCCACATCCACGACCGACAACGACCATGCCACAATAGCCAGCATCGCCATTGCCAGTGCAGGCGCGACGGAGGGCAACAACAACCAGTTCAGACATTGCCAGCGGCTGTAGCCCAGCGAATCCAGTACAATAACCTGCTGCAACAGCCGTTTCTCGCTCAATACTGCCGCTAAGATCCACAGCAGAAATGCGCTTTCTTTCACCGCCAGGGTAAGGCCCAGCCCAATACCCAATTTGTCCATCGGCGGAGTGAGAAAAGGAAAAACCTGATAAACCAGGCCACCTTCAGCAAACAGCAACAGGGCGCTGGTGGCAAAAGCCACATGGGGAATGGCGAGCAGCCACGGCAGACGGGCGCACATACGCTGCCATTTCGGCCCAGGCCACAGCGCCATAATTACCAGCAGGGCAATCGTCAATGCGCCGAGCGCCGCGATGGTTGTTGACACCAGCGTTTCCAGTAAGGCCTGCGGTAGCTGCGGATCGGCAAATAACGCCTGCCAGTGTGCCAACGACAAAGCAGGCGATATCAGCGTGAGAGCTGCCGGGATCAGCGGTGCATAAATCACCGCCACCATCGCCCACAGCAACAAGATTAATGCGTACCGTAACGGTGTAGCCATTCTTGTTCCAGCGCATTTACCCAACCTGCGTGCGGTTCAGCCAGTACCGGCGGCAGATCCTGCGGCATTCTTGATTGCAATATTTCACGCTGCCCGTCAGGCAGTTTTTGTGGATCGAGAACCGATGGATCGCCCCAGACAGCAGGATCTGCCTTACGCAGCTGTGCATCAGGTGAGAGCAGGAAATTGGCAACCACCTTCGCCGCAGCACTGGCATTCGCGTTGACCGGAACGGTGACAAAATGCACGTTGCCAATCATCCCCTCGTTAAAACCAAAACTGTAACTGCTTGCCGGCAAATCGCCACTGGCGATTTTTTGCTGGGCATGTGCAGGATTAAAGGTCAGCGACAGGCGCAATGTGCCAGCTTTCAGCAGAGCATCCATCCGCGCGGGCGAAGGTGGGAAATCCTTTCCTTCGCGCCATAGATACGGATGCAGCGCATCAAGATATTGCCACAAGGGCGCAGTGATACGGGCGAAAGTCGCATCGTTCGGCGCTTCTTTTAATGCTGCGGGATCTGGCGTCAGCATAATCAGTAACTGTTCAAGAAATGCGGTGCCAGTAAAGTCTGGCGGGCGCGGATAGGTAACCGTGCCAGGATTGGCTTTAGCAAATTCCAGTAAGTCTTGCGGTGTTTGTGGTGGCTGTGGCGTAACATCGCGGCGGGCGATAAACGTCAGTTGTGCGCCGCCCCACGGTGATTCTGCGCCTTCTGTAGGCACTGAAAAATCTTCCCGTACCGGCAGTTGTGTGTCGACATAGCGCCAGTTGGGCAGAGTCTCCGCCCAGCCTGTTTGTAATAAATTAGCCTCTTTTAAGGTGCGGAAGTTTTCGCCGTTCACCCAGAGCAGATCCACCGAACCGCCTGTCTCGCGCCCGGCTGCGGCTTCGGTCTGAATGCGCTTCACCGCGTCTGCGGCATCCGCCAGGCGGACAATCTTCAGGTTTATATCATAATGGGTTTTCATCTCGCCGCTAACCCAGTCGAGATAGCGGTTAATTGCGGTATCGCCGCCCCAGGCGTTAAACCAGACGGTTTGCCCTTTGGCCTCATTTTTAACTTCCTGCCAGTCACTGGCATGTGTTGCCAGAGAAAACAGCGATAACAATCCCAGCAACCACCCACAATGGCGCATCATCTCTCCTTAAGAACGTTTTTCAGGAATACGGCACAGCCCCTGAGCGGGAATGTCCATGGCAGAATTAAAACGGGCTGACAGGTTTTGCAGGCCGATCAATGCCGTCAGTTCGGTGAGCGCCTGGGCGTCAAAATGCGCAGCCAGTCGGGTACGCAGGGCATCATCGACCGTTGGCGGCGTTACGCTTGCGGCTTCGGCGTACTCCAGCGCCAGCCGTTCTTCATCGCTAAAGAGCGGGCTTTGCCGCCAGTCAGCCACTGCCAGCAGTTTATCGGTGCTGCCAGTGCGCTCGGCGACTTTCATACTGGTGATATCCACGCAAAACTCACACAGGCACATTTGCGCAATGCGCGCGCTGACAAGCGATCGCACTACCGGATCGAGCGGTGAGCGTTTACGCTCCAGCCAACCGACAAACATCGACACCAGATAAAAGATAAACGGGATCCGTCCCCACCAGCGAATTGGACTTAGCACCTCGCCGTAATGGCGACGATGCAGCCACGCCTGCGGACGTAAACTTAAAGGAATTTTGCTAAGCGGTGGTAAACCCATCAGGCATTCCTCTTCTGGCGTTCAAGCCATATTTTTTTCGCCATAAAAATCACCACGGTCAGGGCAAACAGAATAAACAGTCCGGTGACAAACCAGAAGGTACCGCCCGTTAACATACTGCCCGCCCAGGAATAAACAATAGTCGCCGGTAATTGACCAAGCCCGGTGGCGATAAAAAACGAGCGAAAACGTATTGACGTCAAACCGGCAGCATAGCTGATTGGATCGAAAGGGACAAAAGGCAATAACCGGCATACCAGGATAGTGTGTTTGCCGTAGCGAGTGAAAAAGCCGTCCATACTGTCAAGCACGGTTTTACCGGTTAATTTTTCCACCACTTCGCGGCCCATCACTCTGGCAATAAAAAAGCATAGCGCCGCGCCCGCCATAGAACTGGTCCACGACAGCAAGCCACCCCAGAACGCACCGAACAGCGAGGCATTGGCAAAGGTGATCAAAAATGCAGGCAGCGGTGCAGCAATGGCCTGTAAAATCATCAACATGAACGAGACAACTGCTGCCAGTGCGCCGTAAGACTGAATAAAGCGTTCTATACCCTGTTGGTCCACGGCGGCAAACGCCGCAACGCTGCGATTGATAAACTGATGGACGCCGGGAAGCAGTGCCCATGCCAGCAGCATAGCGAACAACAGGATGATGAGGGTTATACGGTAGTACCAGATTTTACGCGATTGCATCTTCATCATCCTTTATCGTGGCTTTATTCGGTGATTTTAAAGGTAACCGTAGCCAGCGTGTTATCTGCCGGGAGAACCGAGGCATTGCCTTTGAATTGCACTTCACCACGTTTTTCCACCGCACCATAAGTGTATGTTGCATTGCTGACGATGCCGACCGGGCAGCTATCCAGACATACCAGGCAGCCCGTTTTCTTCTCTTCTGCGGCGGCTAAATTACCGCCAAAGCGCATGTCCAGTTTTTTACCGTTATTGTCGACAATCACCTCATCGAAGGAATACGCTTTTGCTGCCCCTTGCCAGTTGACCGAAATATCCAGTTTGCTGCCCGCTACATGAGTCGTTTCTTTATTCTCCATGGTCATGTTTTCGCCCGGGATACCACCGGCTTGTTTCAGTGCTTCATAAAATGCTTTCGGGGTCGCATAACCCATAAACAGCGATTTATGTCCGTTGGAGCCATCTTTAAACACTATGCCGTGTCGAGTGTCGTCTGTCAGGAAACGGCCATTAATTTGTACCAGCATGGTGACCGTATGGTTATTGGCATCGACACGCAGCGGTTGGCTGTTCGAAAGTCCGTCGTATTCCACTTTTGCAGCCGCATTCTCTTTTTGATCGCAGCCGCTAAGCCCGGCAACAGCCAGTAAGCAGAGTGCAGCCAGTCCTTTTTTCCATGACGCTGAATAATGTTGCAACATCGTTCTATCCTTCATTTTTTGGGTGAGTAAGTGGGCTGCGGCGCGAAGCAGACAGATCCACGTGTTTGTGTCGGGCGTAGAGTTTGGCAAGCTGGACGAGAATAAACAGTGCCAGGCCCGCCAGACAGAGTTGTAAAATAAAGCGCAGCGTAATGCCTTCACTGGCGAGATCGCTGGCCATCACGGTATAAATAACGATACCGGGCAGGGTAGTGAGTGCCGAAATAAAGGTATAAGGCCAGAAGGCGATAGTGGTTAATCCGTAGGCGTAATTTTGAATATTGTAAGGAAACAGCGGGATTAAGCGGGTAAGAATTAAAAAATCGATACCGTTACGTGCAATGCCTTTTTCAATGGCCTGGAAGGTATGGCTGTGACCAACGTATTTCAGCAATAAATCGCGCCCCAAAAAGCGTGCCAACAGGAATGAACTCGAGGAGGCCAGCGTGGCGGCAATTAATGATAGTAGTGTCCCTAAGATCGGGCCAAAAACTATGCCTCCAGCGATCACCAGTATGCTTCCTGGTAACAGAAAGAGGGTGGCAATGATGAATAACAGAATATAGAGGCTATAACCGAACAATCCGCTCTGGCGAATGAGTGTCTGTAAGTGGGGTAAATCGGTGAGCAGATCGAATAAACCGAAAGCGTGGATAGCGTAAATGACCAGCGCAAAAATAAGACAGGCAAAAAGAAATTTACGCTCAGCGTTCATCGTGGAGTTTCCTATATCAAACTTGATAATAGAGAAGTGGTCAGACAACTAAAAACGCAGTGACGGTATAACAAAGGACGGCAGGCAACAAATCATTACTGACAGTTTGTTGATTTTTCTCAAGGTTAATTCTCCTGACTCCGTTTGAGTCAGGAGAGCAGCTAAATTAGCGGCGGAAGGTCGCCCAGACGGGGGCGTGATCGGACGGTTTTTCCATGCTGCGGATTTCATAGTCGATGCCGGTTTCTACGCAACAGTCTGCCAGCGGTTGGCTGGCGAGCAGCAGGTCGATACGCAGACCACGGTTATCGTCAAAACCTTTTGAGCGGTAATCAAACCATGAGAAACGATCTGCTGTTTGCGGATTCGCATGGCGGAAGGTATCCACCAGCCCCCAACTTATCAGCCTGTCCATCCATTCACGTTCTTCAGGCAGGAAAGAACATTTACCAGTACGCAGCCAGCGTTTGCGGTTCTCTTCGCCAATGCCGATATCCAGGTCGGTGGGGCTGATATTCATATCGCCCATAATCAGCACCGGATTTTCGCGCTTAAGTTCGGTTTCGAGATAGTTTTGCAGGTTCTGATAAAACTGCGCTTTCGCCGGGAATTTAATCGGATGGTCGCGACTTTCGCCCTGTGGGAAGTAACCGTTGATCACGGTGACATTACCCAGCGGCGAGGGGATTTCCGCCATAATAATTCGCCGTTGTGCCTCTTCGCCGTCGTCAGGGAAGCCGCGACGCACAGCAATCGGCGTCTCTTTGGTCAACAATGCCACGCCGTAATGGCCTTTCTGCCCGTGATAAAACACGTTGTAGCCGAGCTTTGCCACCTCTTCGAGCGGAAACATATCGTCATGAACTTTTGTCTCCTGCAGGCCAATCACATCCGGCTGGTGCTTTTCGACAATGGCTTCAAGCTGGTGAGGTCTGGCGCGCAGGCCGTTGATATTAAAAGAGACAAATTTCATAGTCGCTGCCATTTATTCAGATAAAGAGTGCGTGGATGGTAGCAGAATTTCGCTTTGCTTACCGCCTGTTGTTAAGTGATTTGATCGATGGTTGTTAATGATGTCAACGATGGCGCAAAAATTGCCCGCTTTTGGTGCGCGCTGCGTCAGAATGGCGCAGTAATTTCCAGTAAATTTCGTCAATGATCACAATTCCAGAATTATATTTTACTTTTGCATAATATTGCGTTTTTTATTCTTTCTATTCACCATCATCGCAAACATATTCACTTTTTATGCACTTTAAATGCATAGCGTACAGTTATAACTCCTTGATTATCAGTTAATCGCCCCCTTTTATGCACTTTTATCACTGGCTGGCACGAACCCTGCAATCTACATTTACAGCGCAAACATTACTTATTATTAACATATAAATAACGAATCATTTACTGTAGAGGTCGCTATGTCTCAGCCAATTACGCGTGAAAACTTTGATGAATGGATGATACCTGTTTACGCTCCGGCACCATTTATTCCGGTACGTGGCGAAGGTTCGCGCTTGTGGGATCAGCAGGGGAAAGAGTATATCGACTTCGCGGGTGGCATTGCGGTGAACGCACTGGGCCATGCGCACCCGGAACTGCGCGAGGCGCTGAACGAACAGGCGAGTAAGTTCTGGCATACCGGTAATGGTTACACCAACGAGCCGGTACTGCGACTGGCGAAAAAATTGATCGACGCCACTTTTGCCGATCGCGTGTTCTTCTGTAACTCTGGTGCGGAAGCCAATGAAGCGGCGCTCAAACTGGCACGTAAATTCGCTCACGACCGCTTCGGCAGCCATAAGAGCGGCATCGTGGCGTTTAAAAATGCGTTCCACGGGCGCACGCTGTTTACCGTCAGCGCGGGCGGGCAGCCAGCCTATTCACAGGATTTTGCGCCACTGCCGCCGGATATTCGTCATGCTGCATATAACGATATTAACTCTGCCAGTGCGCTGATTGACGACTCCACCTGTGCGGTGATTGTCGAACCCATCCAGGGAGAAGGTGGTGTGGTGCCTGCCAGCAACGCATTTTTACAGGAGCTTCGCGAACTGTGTGACCGCCACAACGCATTGCTGATTTTTGATGAAGTACAAACGGGCGTCGGGCGTACCGGGGAACTGTATGCCTATATGCACTACGGCGTGACGCCCGATCTGTTAACTACCGCAAAAGCACTGGGCGGCGGTTTCCCCGTTGGCGCTCTGTTGGCAACCGAAGAATGCGCCAGCGTGATGACCGTGGGCACTCATGGCACCACTTATGGCGGTAATCCGCTGGCCTCGGCGGTGGCAGGCAAAGTGCTGGATCTCATCAACACGCCAGAGATGCTTATTGGCGTTAAACAGCGTCACGACTGGTTTGTTGAGCGTCTTAATACCATTAATCACCGCTATGGTTTGTTCAGTGAAGTTCGCGGCTTAGGTCTTTTAATTGGCTGTGTACTGAATGCTGATTACGCCGGGCAAGCGAAACAAATTTCTCAGGAAGCGGCGAAAGCAGGCGTGATGGTACTGATTGCGGGTGGCAACGTGGTGCGTTTTGCACCAGCGCTCAATGTCAGCGAAGAAGAGGTGACGACCGGACTGGATCGCTTTGCAGCTGCTTGCGAACACTTTGTTAGCCGAGGTTCATCATGATGGTCATCCGTCCCGTTGAGCGCTCAGATGTCTCGGCGCTGATGCAGCTTGCCAGCAAAACGGGCGGCGGCCTGACGTCGCTTCCCGCCAATGAAGCCACGCTTTCGGCGCGTATCGAAAGGGCAATCAAAACCTGGCAAGGCGAACTGCCCAAAAGTGAGCAGGGCTATGTGTTTGTACTGGAGGATAGTGAGACAGGCACTGTGGCGGGAATTTGCGCTATAGAGGTAGCGGTTGGTCTGAACGATCCCTGGTATAACTATCGCGTCGGCACGCTGGTTCACGCCTCAAAAGAGCTAAATGTCTATAACGCGTTACCGACGCTGTTTCTCAGTAACGATCACACCGGCAGCAGCGAGTTGTGCACGCTATTTCTCGATCCGGAGTGGCGCAAAGAGGGCAACGGCTATTTGCTGTCGAAATCGCGCTTTATGTTTATGGCGGCTTTTCGCGACAAGTTTAATGACAAAGTGGTCGCCGAAATGCGCGGGGTGATAGACGAACACGGCTATTCACCGTTCTGGCAAAGCCTCGGTAAACGCTTCTTTTCGATGGATTTTAGCCGCGCCGATTTTCTCTGCGGCACCGGGCAAAAGGCGTTTATTGCAGAACTGATGCCGAAACATCCGATCTATACCCACTTTTTATCCCAGGAAGCGCAGGACGTCATCGGTCAGGTACATCCGCAGACCGCGCCTGCCCGCGCGGTGCTGGAGAAAGAAGGTTTTCGCTACCGTAACTATATCGACATTTTTGACGGCGGACCGACGCTTGAGTGTGACATCGACCGCGTGCGCGCCATTCGCAAAAGTCGGCTGGTGGAAGTGGCAGAAGGTCAGCCTGCGCAGGGCGAATTCCCGGCCTGCCTGGTCGCCAATGAAAATTATCACCATTTCCGCGTGGTGCTGGTGCGTACCGATCCAGCGACCGAGCGTTTGATTTTAACCGCCGCACAACTGGATGCCCTCAAATGCCACGCAGGGGATCGCGTTCGTCTGGTGCGCCTGTGCGCAGAGGAGAAAACAGCATGACTTTATGGATCAACGGTGACTGGGTGACCGGCCAGGGTGCATTGCGTGTGAAGCGTAATCCGGTATCGGGCGAGGTGTTATGGCAAGGCAATGATGCCGATGCCGCTCAGGTCGAGCAGGCTTGTCGGGCTGCCCGAGCGGCGTTTCCGCGCTGGGCGCGACTCTCCTTTGGCGATCGTCAGGTAAGAGTTGAACGCTTTGCCGGATTGCTGGAAAGCAATAAAGCCGAATTAACCGCGATTATTGCCAGAGAAACCGGTAAGCCGCGCTGGGAAGCGGCAACCGAAGTGACGGCGATGATCAATAAAATCGCGATATCAATTAAGGCGTATCACGTTCGTACCGGCGAGCAGCGTAGCGAAATGCCGGACGGCGCGGCGAGCTTGCGTCATCGTCCACACGGTGTGCTGGCGGTGTTTGGACCGTACAATTTCCCCGGACATCTGCCTAACGGGCACATCGTTCCGGCGTTACTGGCTGGCAACACGGTAATCTTTAAACCCAGCGAACTGACCCCCTGGAGCGGCGAGGCAGTCATGCGTTTATGGCAGCAGGCTGGCTTGCCGTCTGGCGTGCTGAACCTGGTGCAGGGCGGGCGCGAAACCGGTCAGGCGCTGAGTGCGCTGGAGGATCTCGACGGCTTGCTGTTTACCGGCAGCGCCAATACCGGTTACCAGCTACATCGCCAGCTCTCTGGTCAGCCGGAGAAAATTCTCGCCCTTGAGATGGGTGGTAATAACCCGCTAATAATCGATGACGTGGCGGATATCGACGCGGCTGTCCATCTGACCATTCAGTCGGCATTTGTCACAGCCGGGCAACGCTGCACCTGCGCCCGCCGTTTATTGCTGAAAAGCGGGGCGCAGGGCGATGCGTTTCTTGCTCGTCTGGTTGCCGTCAGCCAGCGATTAACGCCGGGCAACTGGGATGACGAACCGCAGCCGTTTATTGGCGGGCTGATATCAGAGCAGGCCGCACAGCAGGTGGTTACTGCCTGGCAGCAACTGGAAGCGATGGGCGGACGAACCCTGCTTGCGCCACGTTTACTGCGCGCAGGAACATCGTTGCTGACGCCGGGGATCATTGAAATGACAGGCGTTGCTGGCGTACCAGATGAAGAGGTGTTCGGACCGTTATTGCGCGTCTGGCGGTATGATACTTTCGATGAAGCGATTCGAATGGCGAATAACACTCGCTTCGGACTCTCTTGCGGTCTGGTTTCCCCCGAGCGGGAAAAATTCGAGCAACTGTTGCTGGAGGCGCGGGCGGGGATTGTTAACTGGAATAAACCGCTTACCGGCGCTGCCAGTACCGCGCCATTCGGCGGTATTGGCGCTTCCGGTAACCATCGCCCCAGCGCCTGGTATGCCGCCGATTACTGCGCCTGGCCGATGGCGAGCCTGGAGTCGGACTCGTTAACATTGCCCGCCACGCTTAACCCTGGGCTGGATTTTTCCGAGGAGGTGGAGCGATGAACGCCTGGGAAGTCAATTTCGACGGACTGGTGGGGCTGACGCATCATTACGCGGGCCTGTCGTTTGGTAATGAAGCTTCTACCCGTCATCGTTTTCAGGTGTCTAACCCGCGACTGGCAGCGAAACAGGGCTTACTGAAAATGAAAGCCCTTGCCGATTTGGGATTCCCCCAGGCGGTGATCCCGCCGCACGAGCGTCCGTTTATTCCGGTGCTGCGTCAACTGGGATTCAGTGGTAGCGATGAGCAGGTACTAGAAAAAGTTGCACGCCAGGCACCGCACTGGCTTTCCAGCGTCAGCTCCGCTTCGCCAATGTGGGTAGCCAATGCGGCAACGATCGCGCCATCTGCCGATACGCTGGATGGCAAAGTGCATCTCACCGTTGCCAACCTGAACAATAAATTTCACCGTTCGCTGGAAGCCCCCGTCACCGAATCACTGTTAAAAGCGATTTTTAACGACGAAGAGAAATTTAGTGTCCATTCGGCGTTGCCGCAGGTAGCGTTGCTCGGTGATGAGGGGGCGGCAAACCACAATCGTCTCGGCGGTCATTACGGTGAACCGGGTATGCAACTTTTTGTCTACGGGCGAGAAGAGGGCAATGATACCCGGCCTTCCCGTTATCCGGCGCGACAGACTCGCGAAGCCAGCGAGGCGGTGGCAAGGCTGAATCAGGTGAATCCCCAACAGGTGATTTTCGCCCAGCAAAACCCGGACGTTATCGACCAGGGCGTTTTTCATAATGACGTGATTGCCGTGAGTAACCGCCAGGTGCTGTTTTGTCATCAACAGGCGTTCGCTCGACAGGTGCAGTTACTGGCAAACCTGCGTGCGCGGGTGAACGGTTTTATGGCGCTAGAAGTTCCGGCGACTCAGGTTTCCGTGTCAGATGCGGTGTCTACATATCTGTTTAACAGCCAACTGCTGAGCCGCGATGATGGTTCCATGATGTTGGTGCTGCCTCAGGAGTGTCGGGAACACGCCGGAGTATGGGGTTATCTCAATGAACTCCTTGCCGCTGACAACCCGATTAGCGAACTAAAAGTTTTTGATTTACGTGAAAGTATGGCAAACGGCGGCGGCCCGGCGTGCCTGCGGTTGCGCGTGGTGTTGACAGAAGAAGAACGCCGGGCGGTGAATCCGGCGGTGATGATGAACGATACGCTGTTTAATGCGCTCAATGACTGGGTGGAGCGTTACTACCGCGATCGTCTTACTGCTGCGGATCTTGCCGACCCGCAATTGCTGCGCGAAGGGCGGGAAGCACTGGATGTATTGAGCCAATTACTGAATCTCGGTTCGGTTTATCCGTTCCAGCGCGAGGGAGGGGGAAATGGATAATTTTCTTGCTCTGACCTTAACGGGTAAAAAACCGGTTATCACCGAGCGAGAAATCAACGGCGTTCGCTGGCGCTGGCTGGGCGATGGCGTGCTGGAACTGACGCCATTAACGCCACCGCAAGGCGCACTGGTGATTTCAGCGGGAATACACGGTAATGAGACGGCACCTGTGGAAATGCTGGATGCGTTGCTTGGCGCGATATCTCACGGTGAGATCCCGTTACGTTGGCGGCTGCTGGTGATCCTCGGGAATCCTCTTGCGCTGAAGCAAGGGAAACGTTATTGCCATAGTGATATGAACCGAATGTTTGGCGGTCGTTGGCAGCTATTTGCTGAAAGCGGGGAAACCTGTCGGGCGCGCGAACTGGAACAGTGCCTGGAAGATTTTTATGACCAGGGCAAAGAATCTGTGCGCTGGCACCTTGATCTACATACCGCAATTCGTGGCTCCTTGCATCCGCAGTTCGGTGTATTACCGCAACGCGACATTCCCTGGGACGAGAAATTTCTGACGTGGCTGGGTGCGGCGGGGCTGGAGGCACTGGTGTTCCATCAGGCGCCTGGTGGTACGTTTACCCATTTCAGCGCCAGACATTTTGGCGCGCTGGCCTGTACGCTGGAACTTGGCAAAGCGTTACCCTTTGGGCAAAACGATCTTCGCCAGTTTGCAGTCACTGCCAGCGCAATTGCTGCGCTGCTATCTGGTGAGAGTGTCGGTATCGTGAGAACGCCGCCACTACGTTATCGGGTGGTTTCGCAAATTACTCGCCACTCGCCGTCCTTCGAAATGCATATGGCAAGTGACACGCTGAATTTTATGCCGTTTAAGAAAGGAACGTTGCTGGCGCAGGACGGTGAGGAACGTTTTACCGTAACCCATGATGTAGAGTATGTGTTATTCCCTAATCCGTTGGTAGCGTTGGGATTACGCGCGGGATTAATGCTCGAAAAAATAAGCTAATACTTACCCGCAGAAATCATTCTGCGGGTATTAAGTTACTTTCTTATAAATTAATACAGATTAATCCTGGTTATTTGCTTTATTTATCACCAGTCATCCGGTATAGTTCTTCATAATCTCTGCAAAATCATCGTGTTGTAATATTCTCTCATTACTCTCCATCAAATTTTCTTCTTTTCTCCATAATTGGCGCAAAAGTGTTTTTTACACTTTCATTGTTTTACCGTTGCTCTGATTAATTGACGCTAAAGTCAGTAAAGTTAATCTCGTCAACACGGCACGCTACTTAAGAAAGCCGTAATAAATAACTGAAAGGAAGGATATAGAATATGCGTAAATTAACTGCACTGTTTGTTGCCTCTACCCTGGCTCTTGGCGCGGCTAACCTGGCCCATGCCGCAGACACCACTACCTCAGCACCGGCTGACGCGAAGCCGATGATGCACCACAAAGGCAAGTTCGGTCCGCATCAGGACATGATGTTCAAAGACCTGAACCTGACCGACGCGCAGAAACAGCAGATCCGCGAAATCATGAAAGGCCAGCGTGACCAGATGAAACGTCCGCCGCTGGAAGAACGCCGCGCAATGCATGACATCATTGCCAGCGATACCTTCGATAAAGCAAAAGCTGAAGCGCAGATCGCAAAAATGGAAGAACAGCGCAAAGCTAACATGCTGGCGCACATGGAAACCCAGAACAAGATTTACAACATCCTGACGCCGGAACAGAAAAAGCAATTTAATGCTAATTTTGAGAAGCGTCTGACAGAACGTCCAGCGGCAAAAGGTAAAATGCCTGCAACTGCTGAATAATCTTTCAGCCAAAAAACTTAAGACCGCCGGTCTTGTCCACTACCTTGCAGTAATGCGGTGGACAGGATCGGCGGTTTTCTTTTTTGTTCTCAAACAGATGCAAAAAAAGCCTGATCGCCACTAACGTAAATCACCCGAGTTGCCGATAACCATCCACGGTTACCTGAACGATAACAATGAAAAGAACGGGCCGGGAGCGAGTATGGAATACTTTGATATGCGTAAAATGTCGGTGAATTTGTGGCGAAACGCTGCCGGTGAAACGCGCGAAATTTGCACTTTCCCACCGGCAAAACGTGATTTTTACTGGCGCGCCAGCATTGCATCCATCGCGGCGAATGGGGAGTTTTCTTTGTTTCCTGGTATGGAAAGGATAGTGACGTTGCTGGAAGGCGGCGAGATGTTCCTTGAAAGCGCAGACCGCTTTAACCATACCCTAAAACCGTTACAGCCTTTTGCCTTTGCGGCGGACCAGGTGGTTAAAGCGAAACTGACGGCAGGGCAGATGTCGCTGGATTTCAACATCATGACACGCCTGGATGTCTGTAAGGCGAAAGTCAGAATTGCCGAACGTACGTTTACTACCTTTGGCTCACGCGGCGGGGTAGTATTTGTCATTAACGGGGCGTGGCAATTGGGCGATAAACTGCTCACTACCGACCAGGGCGCGTGCTGGTTCGATGGCAGGCACACCCTGCGGCTTTTACAACCGCAAGGTAAACTGTTGTTCAGTGAAATCAACTGGCTCGCTGGTCATTCGCCGGATCAAGTTCAGTAATTTCATAGTTACCGGAAAGCAGCGGCTTACAAAGAATTTTATAACCGTCGTGATCAAACCCGGCGGGTGTCCGAATTAACATTGTCGCTTCTTCCAGCGAATTAACCGCCCCCAGCCACAGCCAGTTTTGAATAATATGATATTGAGTCATTTCCGGGTGCTGTTCTTTCAGTGCCACCGCACCTTGCCAAGGCCAACACACCACCCGCAAACGCTCCAGAGCCTGGCGCAAGCGTAGCGCATGATCGTCAGGGCTCTCTTTACCGCAACACGCCCCGGCGCAACGTTTTAATGCAGAACGAAAACATGCACGCCCGCGGCTTAACGGTTCCAGTCCCAACAGGCCATAACAAAGTTTTTGTTCATCAGCGATGGTCTGCAATGCTTGCAAAGCTGCGCGCCTATTGGCAAACAGGCCAAACAGGTTGGGGGCTCGTGAAAAATCCACCTCTTTGGCATACACCACATCGACGCGCTTTTCATTTAATTGCAGGGCGCAGAGCTGGCGATTGCGGCGCAATCGTTTATTAAATAGCGGCTGCTGCTCTTTGATTAATCGCGCTTCAAGGAGCAGTGCGCCGATTTCACCGGCGGTACATATCCAGCTGATGCGTCGGGATTGTCGCAGCATGGCGGCTTCATCCGGGGTACGTAAATGAGAAAGGACGCGGCTGCGGATGTTAATGCTTTTGCCGATATAGAGCGGCATGGTGTCACTTTCGCCATGAAACAGATACACCCCTGGTCGGGTGGGTAAGTCATTAAGGAATGAACGTAAATGTTCGGGATATTCATAAATTGCCGCAGCTTCAAATTCGAGCCGCGGAGAAGTTAAACGCCGTACCACTGTTGACTCCGAATGCTGGTTATCTATCCAGTGTAACAGGCGGGATGCGATTAAAAAAGAGGCGGGTCGATAACAAAGGTTACACCGTCTGACGTGCTACGCATGTCAGGCCTATTCGACTCCTGCAATGTATTGAATTTGCATAGTTTTGTAGGTCGAATAAGACGTTCACGCCGCATCCGGCGTGAACAAAGTACTCTTTTTCGCACAAACCAATATGTGCAAATTATTACTTTTTCCAGAAATCATCGAAAACGGTAATTGGCGGACGGCGTTTATGTTCGGTTTTCAGATACCAGTTCTCTATTGTTCTGGCGACCTGTTCAGGTACGTTTTTCCCTTCCAGATAGTCGTCGATATTGTCATAGGTCACGCCGAGTGCCACTTCATCTGGCAGAGAAGGGCGATCATCTTCCAGATCGGCCGTTGGGGCTTTCTTATAAAGATGTTCCGGACAACCTAATGCCGCCAGTAACTGTTTACCCTGACGTTTGTTGAGGCGATACAGCGGATTAATGTCCGTACCGCCGTCACCATATTTAGTGAAGAATCCGGTAATGGCTTCTGCTGCATGATCGGTGCCCACCACGACACCGCTGGTCATACCCGCAATGCTATATTGTGCTTTCATCCGCTCACGCGCTTTTTCATTGCCACGGACAAAATCACTTAATTCAATACCCGCTTCGCGCAGCGCCTGTTCGCTGGCCAATACCGCGCCCTTGATATTAACGGTTAATACGCGATCCGGTTGAATAAAGGCAATGGCATCCTGACAATCTTGTTCGTCGGCCTGAACACCATAGGGCAGGCGTACGGCAATAAATTGCAGCGATTCGTTGCCGGTTTCCTGGCGCAGCTCATTAATCGCCATCTGGCACAGCTTACCGGCAAGCGTGGAGTCCTGACCGCCGCTGATCCCGAGCACCAGTGATTTAATGAACGGATAAGTTTGCAGGTAGCTTTTCAGAAAATCGACACTACGACGAATTTCCTCTTCAGCATTAATCTGCGGTTTTGCGCCCAGCGCCTTTATTATTTGTTGTTGCAATGTCATTGAACCCCTCCAGACAGAAAAGACAAAACTTCCTTAAAGCTAACCCGTTGCTACTGAAACGACAAGCGACAGCGGGCTGAATGGTGGTTAAAACGTCATACAGGAATCCTCTGAAAGCGGAGCCGTTTCGTTCACGGGCTTGAAAAAGCGCCCAATGTATTCCAGGCTTATCTAACACGCTGATAAACAAGAGGACGGAATATGAACAAGAATATGGCAGGAATTCTGAGTGCAGCGGCGGTATTAACCATGCTGGCGGGTTGTACGGCTTATGATCGTACCAAAGACCAGTTTGTACAGCCTGTGGTGAAAGACGTCAAAAAAGGCATGAGCCGGGCGCAGGTTGCACAAATTGCGGGTAAACCTTCGTCTGAAGTGAGCATGATTCATGCTCGTGGTACTTGCCAGACCTACATCCTGGGTCAACGTGATGGTAAAGCAGAAACCTACTTTGTCGCGTTAGATGATACCGGACATGTCATCAACTCCGGTTATCAGACCTGTGCTGAATACGACACTGATCCACAGGCTGCGAAGTAATCACTTCGTCTGAAAGCTTGAGTAACAACGGAAACCGGCCATTGCGCCGGTTTTTTTTGGCCTGTGTTCTTAATTATCTTCGCGAATTATTTGCCCGAAATGTGAAGAGGGTCATAACCACAGGTCAAGGAGAGACAATTTATAAGGTCAAAGAAATACTATTGCTCAGGTCTATACCGTATACTCCTTTCAGCCACAAAAAAAGTCATGTTGGTTTCGCAAGTTACCCAGAGCATGGAAGCAGGTTAAGGCTTGCGGAGTGTCTGGCTGACAGATAATCGTCGATGAGGGCAGTTTTATGGAAAAGAAACACATTTATCTGTTTTGTTCTGCGGGCATGTCTACCTCTTTACTGGTATCAAAAATGCGCGCACAGGCAGAAAAATATGAAGTTCCGGTCATTATTGAAGCATTTCCGGAAACACTGGCTGGTGAAAAAGGTCAGAATGCCGATGTCGTGTTATTAGGGCCACAGATTGCTTATATGTTGCCCGAAATCCAGCGTTTGTTACCCAACAAACCGGTCGAAGTAATTGACTCGCTGCTTTATGGCAAAGTCGATGGTTTAGGCGTGCTTAAGGCTGCGGTTGCGGCGATTAAAAAAGCCGCAGCAAATTAATTTATTTTAAATTTTCCCGTCAAAGAGTTATTTCATAAATCAATACCGCAATATTTAAATTGCGGTTTTTAAGGGTATTTTTCTATGAGTAATGTTATTGCATCGCTTGAAAAGGTACTCCTCCCTTTTGCAGTTAAAATAGGAAAGCAGCCACACGTTAATGCAATCAAAAATGGTTTTATTCGCTTAATGCCGTTAACCCTTGCGGGAGCCATGTTTGTATTAATTAACAACGTTTTTCTAAGCTTTGGGGAGGGGTCGTTTTTTTATTCCTTAGGTATTCGCCTGGATGCCTCAACCATTGAAACACTTAATGGTCTGAAAGGTATCGGCGGCAACGTATATAACGGAACATTAGGGATAATGTCTTTAATGGCACCGTTCTTTATTGGCATGGCGCTGGCAGAAGAGCGTAAAGTCGATGCGCTGGCGGCTGGGTTGTTATCCGTTGCAGCATTTATGACCGTCACCCCATATAGTGTCGGTGAGGCCTATGCGGTTGGCGCAAACTGGTTAGGTGGGGCGAATATCATCTCCGGGATTATTATTGGCCTGGTGGTGGCAGAAATGTTTACCTTTATTGTCCGCCGCAATTGGGTCATTAAATTGCCCGACAGCGTACCTGCTTCAGTATCGCGTTCCTTCTCGGCATTAATTCCCGGCTTTATTATTCTTTCCGTGATGGGGATTATTGCCTGGGCGTTGAATACCTGGGGCACCAACTTCCATCAGATCATTATGG
Organism: Escherichia sp. 94.0001; assembly: GCF_013369155.2. Taxonomy (NCBI): domain Bacteria; kingdom Pseudomonadati; phylum Pseudomonadota; class Gammaproteobacteria; order Enterobacterales; family Enterobacteriaceae; genus Escherichia; species Escherichia sp. 94.0001. The sequence continues at coordinate 138,745 of NZ_JABWMS020000002.1, forward strand.
ATACCATCTCAACCCCACTGGCATCGTTGGGTAGCGTGGTGGGCTGGGCCTATGTGATCTTTGTTCCACTGCTCTGGTTCTTCGGTATTCATGGTGCGCTGGCGCTGACCGCACTGGACAACGGCATTATGACGCCTTGGGCGCTGGAAAATATCGCGACCTATCAGCAATATGGTTCCGTCGAAGCGGCGCTGGCAGCCGGTAAGACCTTCCATATCTGGGCCAAGCCGATGCTGGACTCCTTTATTTTCCTCGGTGGCAGTGGTGCGACTTTGGGTCTGATCCTGGCTATCTTTATCGCTTCTCGCCGTGCTGATTATCGTCAGGTGGCAAAACTGGCGCTGCCGTCCGGCATCTTCCAGATTAACGAACCGATTCTGTTTGGTCTGCCAATTATCATGAACCCGGTGATGTTTATTCCGTTTGTACTGGTACAACCGATTCTGGCGGCAATCACCCTCGCAGCGTACTACATGGGCATTATTCCTCCGGTGACCAATATTGCACCGTGGACCATGCCAACCGGTCTGGGAGCCTTCTTTAACACCAACGGTAGTGTCGCCGCATTGCTGGTCGCATTCTTCAACCTTGGTATCGCAACGTTAATTTATCTGCCCTTTGTTGTGGTCGCTAACAAAGCACAAAACGCGATTGATAAAGAAGAGAGTGAAGAAGATATTGCTAATGCCCTGAAATTTTAATCGATGCCGGTACGGGTAATCGTGCCGGTAAGAAAAGAGAGGAACGATGTATGATGGATCTCGATAACATTCCCGATACGCAAACAGAAGCTGAAGAGCTGGAAGAAGTGGTGATGGGGCTTATCATCAACTCCGGACAAGCGCGCAGCCTGGCGTATGCCGCACTGAAACAGGCGAAGCAGGGCGATTTTGCCGCAGCAAAAGCGATGATGGATCAGTCACGGATGGCATTGAATGAAGCGCATCTGGTACAGACGAAACTGATTGAAGGCGATGCGGGCGAAGGTAAGATGAAAGTGAGTCTGGTGCTGGTCCACGCTCAGGATCATTTAATGACGTCCATGCTTGCGCGTGAACTGATTACTGAATTAATTGAGCTTCATGAAAAACTGAAGGCATAAGGAGTCGATGATGCAGCCAGTGATTAACGCGCCGGAAATTGCCACTGCCCGAGAACAGCAGTTGTTTAATGGCAAAAACTTCCATGTGTTTATCTACAACAAAACTGAGAGTATCAGCGGACTGCATCAGCACGACTATTATGAATTTACTCTGGTATTAACCGGGCGTTACTTCCAGGAGATTAACGGTAAGCGCGTGTTACTGGAACGGGGGGATTTTGTTTTTATTCCGTTAGGTTCGCACCATCAAAGTTTTTATGAGTTTGGTGCCACGCGCATATTGAACGTTGGGATCAGTAAACGCTTTTTTGAGCAGCATTACCTGCCGTTGTTGCCTTATTGCTTTGTCGCTTCGCAGGTATACCGGACCAATAACGCTTTTCTCACCTATGTGGAAACCGTGATTTCTTCATTGAATTTCCGCGAAACAGGGCTGGAAGAGTTTGTTGAGATGGTGACTTTTTATGTCATTAACCGTTTGCGTCATTACCGCGAAGAACAGGTGATTGATGATGTACCGCAGTGGCTGAAAAGTACGGTAGAAAAGATGCATGATAAAGAGCAGTTTAGTGAATCGGCGCTGGAGAATATGGTGACGTTGTCAGCCAAATCACAGGAATATTTGACGCGAGCGACTCAACGATATTATGGCAAAACGCCAATGCAGATTATTAATGAAATCCGTATTAATTTTGCCAAAAAACAACTGGAAATGACTAACTATTCAGTGACAGACATTGCGTTTGAGGCCGGTTATAGTAGCCCGAGTTTGTTTATTAAAACGTTTAAGAAATTAACGTCCTTTACGCCTAAGAGCTATCGTAAGAAATTGACTGAATTTAATCAGTAAGTCGTTATACCTGACAATTAACATATCTGTCCTGTTGCTGGATTATTTATGTCCGGGGGCAGATATGCCAGATATCAGTATTCTGTACTGAAGGGAGAAATTATGAGCCAGAAATTAAAAGTCGTCACTATTGGTGGCGGGAGCAGCTATACCCCGGAGTTACTGGAAGGATTTATTAAGCGTTATCACGAATTACCTGTCAGCGAATTATGGCTGGTGGATGTTGAAGGTGGTAAAGCTAAACTTGATATTATTTTTGATCTCTGCCAACGGATGATTGATAACGCTGGCGTCCCGATGAAGCTTTATAAAACGCTGGATCGCCGCGAAGCATTGAAAGATGCTGATTTCGTTACTACCCAACTGCGCGTAGGCCAATTACCGGCGCGCGAACTGGATGAACGTATTCCATTAAGTCATGGTTATCTTGGTCAGGAAACTAACGGTGCGGGCGGTTTGTTTAAAGGTCTGCGTACCATTCCGGTGATTTTTGACATCGTAAAAGATGTCGAAGAACTTTGTCCGAATGCATGGGTGATTAACTTTACTAACCCGGCGGGAATGGTCACTGAAGCCGTCTATCGTCATACCGGATTTAAACGCTTTATCGGCGTGTGTAATATTCCGATCGGCATGAAGATGTTTATTCGCGATGTTCTGACTCTGAAAGACAGCGATGATTTATCTATCGATTTGTTCGGCCTCAACCATATGGTGTTCATTAAGGATGTGCTGGTAAATGGCAAATCACGCTTTTCCGAATTGCTTGATGGTGTGGCATCCGGGCAGTTAAAAGCATCTGGCGTTAAAAATATTTTCGATCTGCCGTTTAGTGAAGGCTTAATTCGTTCGTTGAATCTGCTGCCATGTTCTTATCTACTGTATTACTTCAAGCAGAAAGAGATGCTGGCGATTGAAATGGGCGAATACTACAAAGGCGGTGCGCGTGCGCAGGTAGTACAGAAAGTCGAGAAAAACCTTTTTGACCTGTATAAAAATCCTGAGCTGAAAGTTAAACCGAAAGAGCTGGAACAGCGTGGTGGGGCTTATTACTCCGACGCAGCGTGTGAAGTGATTAACGCTATTTATAACGATAAGCAAACGGAACACTACATTAATATTCCACATCATGGGCATGTTGATAATATTCCGGCAGACTGGGCAGTAGAAATGACCTGCACGCTGGGGCGCAATGGTGCGACGCCTCATCCGCGCATTACCCATTTCGATGACAAAGTGATGGGGCTAATTCACACTATTAAAGGCTTTGAGATTGCTGCCAGCCATGCAGCACTAAGCGGTGAATTTAATGATGTGTTACTGGCGCTGAATCTTAGCCCGCTGGTGCATTCCGATCGCGATGCTGAGCTGCTGGCACGCGAGATGATTCTGGCGCACGAGAAATGGCTGCCAAATTTTGCCGACTGCATCGCAGAGCTTAAAAAAGCACATTAACCGAGGCTGATTATGGAACGCTTACTGATTGTTAATGCCGATGATTTTGGCTTAAGCAAAGGTCAGAACTACGGCATTATCGAGGCCTGTCGCAATGGGATTGTCACATCGACGACGGCGCTGGTGAATGGGCAGGCTATTGACCATGCAGTGCAGTTGAGTCGTGATGAACCGAGTCTGGCCATAGGGATGCACTTTGTCCTTACTATGGGCAAGCCACTGACAGCTATGCCGGGGTTAACCCGCGAGGGTGTGCTGGGAAAATGGATCTGGCAGTTGGCAGAAGAAGATGCTTTACCGCTGGAAGAAATTACTCAGGAGCTCGCCAGTCAGTATTTGCGTTTCATTGAGCTATTTGGACGCAAACCTACGCATCTTGATAGCCATCATCATGTGCATATGTTCCCGCAGATTTTCCCGATTGTTGCCAGGTTTGCGGCTGAAGAGGGGATAGCGTTGCGCATCGACCGTCAGCCGCTATCTAACGTTGGTGATTTACCGGCTAATCTGCGCAGTTCGCAGGGATTCAGTAGCGCGTTTTATGGTGAAGAGATTAGCGAGACACTGTTCCTGCAAGTGCTTGATGACTCCAGTCATCGCGGCGAGCGCTCTCTGGAAGTGATGTGCCACCCGGCGTTTATCGATAATACGATTCGCCAGAGTGCTTATTGCTTCCCTCGGTTAACGGAACTGGATGTGCTGACTTCAGCATCGTTGAAGTATGCCATCGCCGAGCGTGGTTATCGGTTGGGTAGTTATCTTGATGTGTAAGTAAGGTGGTAAGGTCACTCCCCAGGGGGCGTGACCTTATCCATATTTACGCCGGGATTTTGTCAATCTTAGGAATGCGTGACCACACGCGGTGTGCTGCCATCAGCGTTAACAGTTCATCCATAAAACTACCATCGGCGCTGTCAGCTTCCACAATCCCTTCTTCACCCTGGTCAGCGACCTTGATTGTTGCTTTAAACTTGCGCGCGTCTCCCGCCAGCGCAATCGGTTTAAGGTGTTTGTAGGCTTCCATCAGGTAGTAGTTGGCATCGCCGTTGTCAGCGATATCCGCGATATTGCCGCAAGGGACAATAATCGCATCGACCGTCAGCGAAGGCGCTCCGGCAAATGTAGCGGCTATAGGCAGCACCGTACCGTCATCCGCAGTCACTTCACCCATTCGGGAGTAGAGCAGTTTGGCATGAACGCCTTTGGCCTTCAGCGCCTTGAGAATGGCCAGAAGGTCTGCCGATCTCACTTCATCATTAAGCAAAATCGCTACCACGCGACCTTTTACATCACCGTCAGGAATGGCGTACAGACTTAAGGATGGATCCTTTTTCAGACCGTTGACGTCCGGAGGCGGGGTGATATTCAGCTGGTCGTCAGTCAGTTCGATACCGAGATTTTTCGCCACCGCCTGGGCCAGAGTGAGATCAATATGCGCCAGCTGATCAACAACGCGCTCACGAATATACGGACGAACTACTTTGCTTAACTCAAAGCTGAAACCATCGACAATATGGCGCTGCTCGAATGGCGTCTGACTTAGCCAGAACAGACGCGGATGGGAATAATATTCGCCAAACGATGGGCTGCGCTCGCGAACTTTATTGCCTTCCACGCGCTCCTGGTATGATTCAAAACCGCCGCGTTTCGGCCCCGGCGGTGTTTCGCGCGGCCAGTTATCGTTGATCGAGTTCGGTTCGTAATTCGCCGGGTTAGTGTCGATCCCCATACGATGCATGCCGTCACGCTGGAAATTATGGTAAGGACAGGTCGGGCGGTTAATCGGAATCTCATGGAAATTTGGTCCGCCAAGACGACTGATTTGTGTATCGGTATAAGAGAACAAACGCCCCTGCAACAGGGGATCGTTGGTGAAGTCCAGACCGGGGACAATATGCCCAGGATGGAAAGCCGCCTGTTCGTTTTCGGCAAAGAAGTTATCCGGGTTGCGATTGAGCACCATTTTGCCAACACGCTGAACGGGTACCAGTTCTTCCGGGATGAGTTTGGTTGGATCGAGAAGATCGAAGTCAAACTTGAATTCATCTTCTTCAGGAATCAACTGGAAGCCCAGTTCGTATTCCGGAAAATCGCCTGCTTCGATGGCTTCCCACAACTCGCGGCGTTGGAAGTCCGGGTCACGTCCGGTTAGTTTTTGTGCTTCATCCCAAACGAGTGAGGCTTTACCTGCCAGTGGTTTCCAGTGGAAACGTACGAACGTTGCCTTCCCTTCGGCATTAATCAGGCGGAAGGTGTGAATACCGAAGCCTTCCATGGTGCGATAGCTGCGCGGGATCCCGCGATCCGACATCGCCCACATCACGTTGTGCAGAGTTTCAGGTTGCAGAGAAACATAATCCCAGAAAGTATCGTGGGCGCTTTGCCCTTGTGGGATTGCCCAGTGCGGTTCTGGTTTTACCGCATGAACAAAATCGGGGAATTTATGCGCATCCTGAATAAAGAAGATCGGTGTGTTGTTACCAACAAGGTCAAAAATACCCTCTTCAGTGTAGAACTTGGTCGCGAAGCCACGGATATCTCGCACCGTATCCGCCGAGCCAGCACCACCCTGAACGGTGGAGAATCGGACAAAGACCGGGGTAATTTTGTTGGGGTCTGACAGAAAATCCGCTTTGGTGATATCGCTTAAGCTTTTATATGGCTGGAAATAACCGTGAGCGGCTGAGCCGCGCGCATGAACAATTCGTTCCGGGATGCGCTCATGGTCAAAGTGAGTGATTTTCTCGCGCAGAATAAAATCTTCCAGCAGTGTTGGGCCACGGCTACCGGCGCGTAGGGAGTTTTGATCATCGGCGATGCGTACACCCTGATTAGTGGTCAGCGCAAAATTTTCACTGCCTTTGCGTACGTCTTCCAGAGAATTAAGTTTTTCGTTACGCGTATCAGGGGCTTTCAGGCTCCCAGGGGCGGTTGGCTGCGCTCCCGGTGGCGTCGGTTCAGCCGCTGGACGATGAGATCCGTCCTCAGGTGCCAGTGAGTCCATCCCCGGTTTCGCTTCGCTGGAATCGTGTAGTGGTGACTGGTGCTGATGTGGGTTCTTTTCGTTATGTTGCGACATTGAACTCGTCTCCTTAATGTATTACTGAAAGGGCCGCTGTTTTGGTCAAAAAACTCTCTAACTATAGACCACCGGCCAGATCCCGCTTCGGAGACTATTCTGGAAACGGTGTTATGAAATACACGCAAAGCGGGACGTACAGGGGCTAAATCGGCTAAACTACAGTTTTTCTGATTTTTAATATGCGTTTAGTGAAGCCAGTAATGAAGAAACCGCTCCGTCAGCAAAACCGCCAGATTATTAGCTATGTCCCACGCACGGAACCCGCGCCGCCAGAACATGCGATAAAGATGGATTCGTTTCGTGATGTCTGGATGCTGCGTGGCAAATATGTTGCGTTTGTACTGATGGGAGAGTCATTTCTGCGCTCACCGGCGTTTACTGTGCCTGAATCCGCCCAGCGTTGGGCAAATCAGATCCGCCAGGAAGGGGAAGTGACTGAGTAAGGATTACGTACCTCCCGGTTTTGCCGGGAGTTACATGGCCTGAAATTCTGTATTTCGATGCTACATTCATTCAAATCACCTGTAACAAAAAACTGCATTTAACGATCTACTGCTATAAAATAAATGCTCTTTTTTCTTTAACTGGTTATTAGTTCTAAAATGTCAAAATTATCCTGGTCAGGATGAGCTATTTTTGATAGTTCATTCTGTGACGTTACTCTTAAACTTAGATTGTCAATTACTCAAATCAAAATGCGTAATGATTAGGGTTTATAAACTGAGGTGATAGATGATTTATACAAGTCTAATACAGAGTAATTATTACAATGTGAATATTCAAAATCAGGCATTCGAACTCTATAAGGGAAAGCTTCAATCGACCCTGACAGAACTCGCTTTCTTTATATCAACGGGGCAATGTGGCAGCGATGAAATCGTTGAATCACACTTTAATTATATGATTGCCTCTATGTCTAATATTAAGTTTGACGTATCCATACCCAGAGCACCAGTGCTTAGTTTTGACACGTCTCTGCCAGATAATATTAAATATAAAGTTATAATTGACAATCCCAATGGTAGTGAACTTCGTATAAGAAGTGTTAATGAGAGTTTTGCCGGAATGGATTTCGCTTTTGTCTTTCGCCCAGATAAGATGACTAATTTGATTAATATAAAAAATAAGTTGGTGATTTATTATTTGACAACCATTTACTATGATCAAGATTATATACATCCTGCCGGGAGTATTTTTTCTGCAATTCAAAATAATGAACGTTTGTTAAACTTCCCTTCGATAATATCAATGCTTAATGTCAATCTTCTTTTTAATCCACTGAATCTTCCGGGAATGGGAAGTGGTGTGCTTGAAGAGATTATGAGTATTTCAGATAGTTCACTTAGAAAACGTCTTGGGTATGAGGTTTTAAGCTTCTCGCTACAAGCACATTCATTGAGTCAGGAATGTATTGATAAGTTAGCCATTTTTTTCGCTGACGATCTGTTTAAATATGAGTCAGTATGCATCGCCGCGATGGAACATTTAAAAAGTAAGGCAACGGCCCCTATACAAAACGGACCGTTGCCAGCATAAGAATTAACGGTGTGCCAGTTCGGCGTCGTCTTCGCTATCCAGAATGGCTTTATCGGTTTGCTTCAGCCACTGGCTGGTCAGCGTGCCAGCGGTCATCGAGCCACTAACGTTTAGCGCCGTACGGCCCATGTCGATAAGCGGTTCAACGGAGATTAACAATGCCACCAGCGTTACAGGCAGGCCCATCGCAGGCAGCACAATCAGTGCGGCGAAAGTTGCGCCACCACCGACACCGGCAACGCCTGCGGAACTAACGGTAACAATACCGACCAGCGTCGCAATCCACATCGGGTCCAGCGGGTTAATGCCAACCGTAGGCGCAACCATCACCGCCAGCATTGCCGGATACAAACCGGCACAGCCGTTCTGACCAATGGTCGCACCGAAAGAGGCGGCGAAACTGGCGATAGATTCAGGTACACCCAGACGACGCGTTTGTGCTTCCACATTAAGCGGGATAGACGCGGCGCTGGAACGGCTGGTAAAGGCAAACGTCAGTACTGGCCATACCTTACGGAAGTACTTCAGCGGGCTCACGCCATTAATGCCCAGCAGAAGGCCATGCACTGCAAACATAATTAGAAGACCGAGGTAGGACGCGACAACGAAACTACCCAGTTTGATGATGTCTTGCAGGTTAGAACCTGCAACCACTTTGGTCATCAGCGCCAGAACGCCGTAAGGGGTCAGCTGCATGACCAGGCGAACCAGTTTCATCACCCAGCTTTGCAGGGTATCGATAGCGGTTAAGACGCGTTCACCTTTCGGCGCATCATCCTTCAGCAGCTTCAGCGCAGCTACGCCGAGGAATGCGGCAAAAATTACCACGCTGATAATTGACGTCGGATTGGCTCCGGTCAGATCGGCAAACGGGTTTTTCGGGATAAAGGACAAGACCAGCTGCGGAACGCTCAGGTCAGAGACTTTACCAACATAGTTACTTTCGATGGCATTCAAACGTGCAGTTTCTGCACCACCCTGAACCAGACCTTCAGCCGTCAAACCAAACAGGTTGGTGACCAGCACACCGACCAGCGCCGCAATCAGCGTGGTAAACAAAAGCGTTCCGATGGTCAGAAAACTGATTTTGCCTAACTGTGATGCGTTATGCAGACGGGCAACCGCGCTCAGAATAGAGGCGAAGACTAACGGCATAACGATCATTTGCAGCAGTTGAACATAGCCGTTACCAACGATGTTAAACCACTGTACAGAATCTTTAAGTACCTGGCTGTCAGAACCATAAATGGTATGCAGGGCGAGGCCAAAAACCACACCCATCACCAGACCCACCAGCACTTTTTTCGCCAGACTCCACTGTTTATGGCGGGTCTGAGCCAGCGCAAACAGCAGTACAACGAACACCACGATGTTCGCAATTAATGGAAAGTTCATCCCCGTTCTCCTGATCTTATTATTTCTATCACTGCGTAGCAGTCATAGTGTTGGCGCAAGATTAACAGAACTGTGAGCTGGCTCTTATATTCAAATGGAATTGCTTATTCCAGAAAGGCGATTTTTGCCTTTTTAGTATTCAACCTGATGCTTAATAAGCCGATGAAACTGGATCTGCAAGGTATTGATCATTTGCGATGACCAACGAACAGCGCTGTTTTCGGGTAATGAATGGGGCATCCATACCGACCAGACAAATAATGCCATGCAGATAAAACGTTCCAGTTGGTTGCCCTTTTGGGGAACCAGGATAGGCAAGCGGAAACGCCAGCGGCATGGCCAGAGCAGGGGAACACCGGCGGGTGTCAGCATATCGGCAAGTATGTGGCTCAAATAACCCAGTACCATTCCCTGCAACGCATCAGCAGGAATAAACCAGCTTTCAGGAACCTTAAGGTAAAAGGTTGCCAGCAGCGCAAATACCGCCAGCAGACTGTGGGTAAAACCACGATGCCCAAAAGCGCGGGCGATCGGTTTTGATATCCACTTTAATCGCTGCCCAAGAAACGACTTTGGGTGATCGATGTCCGGTAACAAACACGTCAGGATTGCGGAAGGGACAATATGCCACCAGTCACCCTGTGCCAGCACGGGCGTCAGCTCGGCATTTTTGGCAAATACCGCACAAGCAATAGAAAAGAGAAGGTGACCTTCCGCCGTCATGATAAAACTCACTAAACTGTCGATACGTACAGTATAGGATTTTTATACAGTGCACGGAAGTAGTGACGGTGTAACTCTTTCTCTTAAATTGACGATTAATCCGCCAGTTGAATGCAAATTCAGATAAAGAACCAGGGGCAGCGTGATAACTGCCCTTGGTTATTAACCGAGAAGGTCTTTTGCGGTGAGTTCTGTCAGCGATGAGAGTTTGACGTTTGCTAATACAAAACGTGGATCATTTTGCGCTTCTGGCGCAGGAACGACGATGGAACGCATGCGGGCTGCTTTAGAGGCGATCATGCCATTTACCGAGTCTTCCAGCGCCACGCAGGTCAGTGGGTCAACGCCCAGTTTTGCTGCGCAGTCGAGATATACTTGCGGATGCGGCTTGCTGTAAGGCAGTTTTTCAGCCGAGGCGAGGGCATCGAAACTGTCGCGTAAGTCAAACATGGTCAACACTTTTTCCAGCATATGTAGTGGTGACGCGGAGGCCAGTCCCACCAATAAACCTTGTTCTTTGCATAACGCAACGGCTTCACGCACGCCTGGCAATAATGGGCGTGTCTCTTCAACCAGTGAAATGGCACGAGCAATAACCCGTTCAACCACCTCCTGACGGCTCGGCCCATTCCACGGTTGCCGGGCGTACCATAGATCGACCACCATATCGATGCGTAAACCTAAGGTGTCCGGCAGCTCGTTACGACGGGAGATATCCACCCCCAGGCTTGCCATCACATCCAGTTCGGCCCGATCCCATAAAGGTTCTGAGTCGATAAGTAATCCATCCATATCAAAAATTGCAGCAAGAATCTGACGCGGGGTTGACATTACAACCTCTCCTTTAGAGCATTATGTGTAAGGTATTAAGCCGTGCTTATGATTAAGCGCCTATCATATCGCCTTTAAAGAATGGGCGAAAACAGATATCTACAGGTAAACTAAGTGAAACGACGCGTCTTAATCAAGGAGAACTCATGACGTATCAACAAGCTGGACGCATTGCTGTTTTGAAAAGGATTTTAGGTTGGGTGATTTTTATACCTGCATTGATCTCTACATTGATTTCTTTGCTGAAATTTATGAATACCCGGCAGGAAAACCAGGAAGGCATTAATGCGGTCATGCTCGACTTTACTCATGTCATGATCGATATGATGCAGGCGAATACGCCTTTTTTGAATCTGTTCTGGTATAACTCCCCGACGCCCAATTTTAATGGTGGCGTGAACGTTATGTTCTGGGTGATTTTCATCCTGATTTTTGTCGGACTAGCGTTGCAGGATTCCGGTGCCCGGATGAGTCGCCAGGCGCGCTTCTTGCGGGAAGGTGTTGAAGATCAACTCATTCTGGAAAAAGCCAAAGGGGAAGAGGGGCTAACGCGTGAACAAATTGAGTCACGTATTGTTGTGCCGCACCATACTATTTTCCTGCAGTTTTTCTCGCTGTATATCCTGCCGGTTATTTGTATTGCTGCAGGTTATGTGTTCTTTTCTCTGCTGGGGTTTATTTAATCAAAAGGCCGCACGGAGCGGCCATTATCCTCACCCCATATTATGCTGCTAATAATCTATCCAGTGACTGCTGAGCAATAACCAAATGCTGACCGCCAAATAACCTTGCACGATTTAACAGCGTGTAGAGTTGGTAAACCGGTTGACGTTCAAGGAAATCGGCAGGTAGCGGGGATACTGACTGATAGCCGTCATAGATTTGTGGCGGCTGTTCAGTATGCAGCGGTAACATCGCCAGGTCGCACTCTCGGTCACCCCAGTAGCAGGCCGGGTCGAAAATGTACGGGCCATCCGGACCCAGCGCACAGTTGCCGGACCATAAATCGCCGTGCAACAGAGAAGGCTGCGGTTGATGCGAGGCCAGACGCTGCTGAATATGCTCGACGATGGCATCGATATTGCCGAAAGCGATCCCTTTTTCTGCCGCCAGTTCCAGCTGCCAGCCAATCCGTTGTTCAGCAAAAAAAGTTGACCAGCGACGTTGCCAGGTGTTGGGCTGGGGAGTTGTGGAGAGCGCGTTATCGAAATCGAGGCCAAATTGCGGTTGGTCGCTCCATTGATGTAAACGCGCAATTTGCTGACCAAGAATAAATGCGCTATGCGCATCCAGCGGGCGAGGTGGGAGATAATCCATCACCAGAAAACTGTAGTCACGGTCAGCGCCAACTGCCCAAACCTTAGGCACGGTGACGGTTTTACTACGCGACAGTAACTCCAGTTGGTCGGCTTCAGCGGTAAAACCGGGAAGCAGTTCCCTTTCATCACATTTGACGAAAAAGTCACGTCCTGCATAGCGCAAATGCCATGCGGCATGGACTTCTCCGCCAGGCAGTTCATTACGCAGTTCGATTTCGCCTTCACCTAACTGCTCGCTCAAAAGACGACTGATTGCCTGCCACATGATGTCTCTCCCATGTTGTCTGCCAGATCATAAGGTTAGCGCAAGAATGCGGTGTAAAAACACGAGCTAACGCACACCACAGACTGATTATTGCCCAAAAACCATTTATTTTCTGTTGCTATTCCATTCCTCCCAGGTCGTGATGGTGATTTCAGGATCTTTGCCGGTTGCACTTTGGGTAAGCCCCGAAACCAGCTCTCTAATTTCTTCTTCACTTTGGGTACTGATAAGTCCAAAAGTGTTAGTCCCCAGCTCATGGATATTTCCATCATCATCCGTCATGGTGAGCAAAAAACCGTCGCGAGTCAGGTAATTATTCAACTCGTTAATTTCAGTCAATGTATCCTCGTGCAACATGACGGTTATGACATAACGGACAAGAGCGCCACTGGCCATAGTTCACCCCTTTGTTATCACATGACTTTTGAGCATAGTCGGAGAAACGCGTTGCCGACAGGTTGGTGGTGATTCCCCCAATGCAGGGGGAATGTTTCAGTTAGCGGGAAAGGTAAGCGTAAATTTTTTGTGTATCGTCATGGGAGCACAGGCGTGTTCCCTGATTGAGTGTGGCTGCACTCCCCGCAGCTACGCCAAAACGGACCATCTCTTCAAGAGAGGCATTTTCTGCCAGTTTCAGTGTCATCGCGCCGACCATGCTGTCACCAGCGCCAACGGTGCTCTGGCTTTTCACCGGTGGTGGCACAACCTGAATGCAGTTTTCACTATCAACGCCCAGCGCCCCTTGTGGACCCAGGGAAACGACAACTCGTTTGGCCTTGCCGCTATTAACGATTTCCTGCGCGGCTTTGCGGACATCGTCTGGCTGGGTGAGTTCGCGATTCACCAGCGCACTGAGTTCTTTTTGGTTAGGCTTAACCAACTCGATGTTACCAATCGCCAGTGCTGCACTTAACGCTTCGCCAGAACTGTCGACGATACAGCGGATCCCTTGGTTTTGCGCAGCGGAAATCAGTTGGGTTAATTTTTCTAGCTTCACACCTGGCGGCAGGCTTCCGCTTATGACCAGGATAGCACCGGATTCAATTTCCAGAACTTGCTCTTCAAGCTGGCGAAACTCATCTTCACTTAATGCCGCGCCTGGCATGACAAAACGATACTGCTCACCGCTTGCTTCCACATGTACGTGTAAATTCTGCCGGGTCCAGTCTTTGGCTTCTACAGTAGCGACGGGGACATTTTCATCTGCCAACAGTGAAACCAGATGTTCGCCGGTCGCACCACCCGCCGGGAAGATCGCTGTGGCACTGCCTCCAAGATGGGCAATGGCGCGGGCGACGTTGATGCCGCCGCCTCCGGGTTCGAATACCGGTGCGGTACAGCGCAGCTTTCCTTCGGGATAAATTTGCGGGGTAATTGTTGCGCTATCGAGAGAGGGCGCAAGTGTCAACGTATAGATACGTACCATCATTTCCTCCTATAGGCTGATTTCAGTCTGGCACCGAATCAGCGGAAAGTGAAGAAATTAACAATATGATTTATTAGAGCTTTATTTAAAATTTTGCAGATAAATATATATAAATAAAAATCTGTTTTCGCCACATGCTTATTCAAAAAATGAAATAAGAATACATTGCTAAGTTATTCGCGCCTTTTTATAATTCGTTACCTTTCCAGGGACGCTAATCTTTGATCCTTAAGAAAGTTTCCGGGACCGCGAAGGTCTCTTTTTTTGTTGTACGGACTCTTGATAAATGAAGCTTTTGAAGACAGTTCCTGCCATCGTTATGTTGGCGGGGGGCATGTTTGCGTCACTGAATGCAGCTGCCGATGATTCCGTTTTTACTGTCATGGACGATCCTGCCAGCGCTAAAAAACCTTTCGAAGGTAATCTGAACGCAGGATATCTTGCACAATCAGGCAATACGAAAAGCTCCTCACTTACGGCTGACACCACCATGACCTGGTATGGACAAACCACTGCCTGGTCGCTGTGGGGGAACGCCAGTAATACTTCTTCTAATGATGAGCGTTCTTCAGAAAAATATGCGGCGGGCGGGCGTAGCCGTTTTAATTTAACTGATTATGACTATTTATTTGGGCAGGCAAGCTGGCTGACAGACCGTTATAACGGCTATCGAGAGCGCGATGTGTTGACCGCGGGTTATGGTCGCCAGTTTTTGAATGGCCCGGTACACAGTTTCCGCTTTGAATTCGGTCCAGGTGTGCGTTACGACAAATATACCGACAATGCCAGTGAAACCCAGCCGCTGGGTTATGCCTCCGGGGCTTATGCATGGCAGTTGACTGACAACGCTAAATTTACGCAGGGTGTTTCCGTCTTTGGCGCGGAAGACACAACGCTGAACTCTGAAAGCGCATTAAATGTTGCTATTAATGAACATTTTGGACTGAAGGTGGCTTACAACGTCACATGGAACTCTGAACCTCCAGAGTCTGCACCGGAACATACCGATCGTCGGACAACCTTATCGCTGGGCTACAGCATGTAACATTATCTGCCGGACCGTAGTATGCGGTCTGGCTGTTTTCGTTTGTCACTGCTCAGCCCCAAATCATTGCTGCCCAACGTAGCAACAACATAGCGCCACAGATTGCCAGTAGCACCACCACCATCTTCCAGTGTTTTTTATCAAAGCGTTTAGTCGGCATACCAGTGTCCTGCATATCTCTTGTGCGTGATAACGGAGTGTAACAAAAGGGACAGGCAACAAGGGATTTTTTGCAATTGCAGCCGTCGGGTGGCGTTGTGCACCCGGTCACTGTTATTGAGTTTAAAGTATATGTATCAACATATACATCGTAAATATTTAGTTATAAATACGCCTGTAGTTCATCTGGACTAAAGCTCAGGCTTTGGCTGATTACATTTATAGCTGCATAATATGTTTCTACCGTTTTATAATGATTATGATGAATGGCTATATGAACAGCTGATATGTTGTCATGATTTTTAGCGGCCAACAGTGTGAATAACTGATGTTGACTAAAAGAATATTTTTTTGCAAAAGTACACAGCGTCGATATATAAGATAGCACGACGTCTTCATTACCCTTGCTCATGGCGATGTATAAAGCAGGAGTTCCATGTGCTGTTGCGCCTTTTAATAAATCCATGATGTTAATTTTACTGAGGTTATATTTAAAGGCGATTCCATAAATTTTTGAGAGGAACCGTGTGACACACAAAGGGTGATTATTTTCCATTGCAGCAAATAATCCAGGCTCACCATCACGTGTTTTCATTGCTAAAATATCCATTACCAGCTTTTTGTTTAAAAGCTCTTGTGCTATTGGAGTGGTTAATGTATTAAGGAAGATATTGATTATTTCATCGAATCCATACAACATGGTAATGTAGAGTCCAGGTGTGTCATTGGCACTTTTAGTTTGCAGTAACTTAACTAGATTATTTTTATGAATGATGCGACTATTTACCAGTGACTGAATTTCTTGCATAAATATTTTTACGTTGTCAGTATGTCCGTTCATCATAGCCAGAAATAAAGCAGGTGTACCAACGCTATTCTGCGCAGTTATTATTTCAATGATTTCTTTTTCAGGGAGTATGCGCAACTGTTTGAATAATGTAATAAGCTGTTGAGTCTGGCCTGTGGCCATTATTAACAACATTGCCGATGGATGTATAGGGGCAAATGGCATTCGTGTCGCAACACCCGCGAAAATTGCCCCTGGAACTCCCTCAGGTAATAGAGGCAGAATAGCAATTGCACAGTTGCGAACATACATATCAGCCCAGGTCTGAGCATCGGGACCTGAACTGATGAACTTATCAAGCGAGAGAAAGCCCCGTGCTGTCCTGTGGGTGCCTCTGACGGCAACGTTGGTATCGTTCGGGTCGTAAACGGACACAACATAACTTAATTGTCCATACGCTGACTGCTTTATTCGTAGCCTTACTGACAAAGTATGATTGTCTATATATAAAATCGCGGATATATGACTGACATTGTTTGCCATCATTCGACAGAAGAAAATATCTAAAGCGAAGCCAAAATCCTTACTCGCGATAACGCGACTCCCTGCAGGAGGATGGCGAAGTAATGCTCTGAACTCCGCGTCCCGGACTATAGGGACATGCTGTTGTATGGATTCAACGGAGGAGTAATGTTTAATCAGGTTGACTTTGCCTTTTCCATTTCCCAATGAATCAAGGGCGTATTGTAATGACAGATGGCGACAAAAAATAGCGTCAGAAGGAGATTGCAAAAAAAATGCACTACCATTGAGATTTACTGTTGGTTGTATAGTTTTTTCTCTATGGATTTTTTTTGACAGCTTCATGCAATGGTTACGTTTTTCGGCAGTTGACTGTTCCTGTTCAATATAATCCAGTATGCTTCGCAAATGGTTAGCTTTAATGGGCGTGGTTTCCAGAAGTAAGGAAATGATTTCTTTTTTATAGTGTAATGTAATGAGTATATTTTCTGCATGGATGGGGGAAGTGGCAAAGTTAATGATAAAAAGGGCAGTGGAATAACAATTTTGTGATATTTTTCGACAGCTTGCGGTAAATTCCTGAGTAACACAGTATGACAGCATCGAACTTAAATCAGAGCTATCAAGTAGGGTGATGAGCTGGCGCGCAAATTGATTAATAGGCTCTGCTGAAGGCGTTGGTATGTCGCTATCGATGTGCACTCTATGAGGAGACTTATAATGAGTTCTGATAATGATATCGTTTTCACTCATAATCTATTCGCCTTATATATGTCTGGAGGTTTTGAGTATGATGATTAATTATTATCGCCAGAACGAAATGTGCACGAAAAATTGCTATAAGAATTGTGTCACTTTTATCATTGCGATATGACCAGTTCGTCATTAATCTCATGATCGTTTAAATACCACCGCCAAATAGCGCAACGAACTTTGCTGGATTCAGTTTATCTGCGTAAATCCGCTCGCAGTAAACCTTTCAGACGCTGCGTGATGTTATCAGTGGTTCTTTAAGCGTTTTGCTGGTGTACTCACTACAAACGAATTGCGAATCGAATCAATGTGAAACGGAAAGGTACAATCTCCCTTTTTTTAGTGTTAACATCGTTCAACCGGGTGGAAGGTGAGAGGTTAATGTCTTTCATTTGTGTACCTGATTGCGAACCAATTTAGCATTTGTTGGCTAGATGGTTTCGCAATGAACTGTTAATAAACAAATTTTTCTTTGTATGTGATCTTTCGTGTGGGTCACCACTGCAAATAAGGATATAAAATGCCTGTTATAACTCTTCCTGATGGCAGCCAACGCCATTACGACCACGCTGTAAGCCCCATGGATGTTGCGCTGGACATTGGTCCAGGTCTGGCGAAAGCCTGTATCGCAGGGCGCGTTAATGGTGAACTGGTTGATGCTTGCGATCTGATTGAAAACGACGCACAACTGTCGATCATTACCGCCAAAGACGAAGAAGGTCTGGAGATCATTCGTCACTCCTGTGCGCACCTGTTAGGGCACGCGATTAAACAACTTTGGCCGCATACCAAAATGGCAATCGGCCCGGTTATTGACAACGGTTTTTATTACGACGTTGATCTTGACCGCACGTTAACCCAGGAAGATGTCGAAGCACTCGAGAAGCGGATGCATGAGCTTGCTGAGAAAAACTACGACGTCATTAAAAAGAAAGTCAGCTGGCACGAAGCGCGTGAAACTTTCGCCAACCGTGGGGAGAGCTACAAAGTCTCCATTCTTGACGAAAACATCGCCCATGATGACAAGCCAGGTCTGTACTTCCATGAAGAATATGTCGACATGTGCCGCGGTCCGCACGTACCGAACATGCGTTTCTGCCATCATTTCAAACTGATGAAAACGGCAGGGGCTTACTGGCGTGGCGACAGCAACAACAAAATGTTGCAACGTATTTACGGTACGGCGTGGGCAGACAAAAAAGCGCTAAACGCTTACCTGCAGCGCCTGGAAGAAGCCGCGAAACGCGACCACCGTAAAATCGGTAAACAGCTCGACCTGTACCATATGCAGGAAGAAGCGCCGGGTATGGTCTTCTGGCACAACGACGGTTGGACCATCTTCCGTGAACTGGAAGTGTTTGTTCGTTCTAAACTGAAAGAGTACCAGTATCAGGAAGTTAAAGGTCCGTTCATGATGGACCGTGTTCTGTGGGAAAAAACCGGTCACTGGGACAACTACAAAGATGCAATGTTCACTACGTCTTCTGAGAACCGTGAATACTGCATTAAGCCGATGAACTGCCCGGGTCACGTACAAATTTTCAACCAGGGGCTGAAGTCTTATCGCGATCTGCCGCTGCGTATGGCCGAGTTTGGTAGCTGCCACCGTAACGAGCCGTCAGGTTCGCTGCATGGCCTGATGCGTGTACGTGGTTTTACCCAGGATGACGCGCATATCTTCTGTACTGAAGAACAAATTCGCGATGAAGTTAACGGATGTATCCGTTTAGTCTATGATATGTACAGCACTTTTGGCTTCGAGAAGATCGTCGTCAAACTCTCCACTCGTCCTGAAAAACGTATTGGCAGCGACGAAATGTGGGATCGTGCTGAGGCGGACCTGGCAGTTGCGCTGGAAGAAAACAACATCCCGTTTGAATATCAACTGGGTGAAGGCGCTTTCTACGGTCCGAAAATTGAATTTACCCTGTATGACTGCCTCGATCGTGCATGGCAGTGCGGTACAGTACAGCTGGACTTCTCCTTGCCGTCTCGTCTGAGCGCCTCCTATGTGGGTGAAGACAACGAGCGTAAGGTACCGGTAATGATTCACCGCGCAATTCTGGGGTCGATGGAACGTTTCATCGGTATCCTGACCGAAGAATTCGCTGGTTTCTTCCCGACCTGGCTTGCGCCGGTTCAGGTTGTTATCATGAATATTACCGATTCACAGTCTGAATACGTTAACGAATTGACGCAAAAACTATCAAATGCGGGCATTCGTGTTAAAGCAGACTTGAGAAATGAGAAGATTGGCTTTAAAATCCGCGAGCACACTTTGCGTCGCGTCCCATATATGCTGGTCTGTGGTGATAAAGAGGTGGAATCAGGCAAAGTTGCCGTTCGCACCCGCCGTGGTAAAGACCTGGGAAGCATGGACGTAAATGAAGTGATCGAGAAGCTGCAACAAGAGATTCGCAGCCGCAGTCTTAAACAATTGGAGGAATAAGGTATTAAAGGCGGAAAACGAGTTCAAACGGCGCGCCCTAACCGTATCAATGGCGAAATTCGCGCCCAGGAAGTTCGCTTAACAGGTCTGGAAGGCGAGCAGCTTGGTATTGTGAGTCTGAGAGAAGCTCTGGAGAAAGCAGAAGAAGCCGGAGTAGACTTAGTCGAGATCAGCCCTAACGCCGAGCCGCCGGTTTGTCGTATAATGGATTACGGCAAATTCCTCTATGAAAAGAGCAAGTCTTCTAAGGAACAGAAGAAAAAGCAAAAAGTTATCCAGGTTAAGGAAATTAAATTCCGTCCTGGTACAGATGAAGGCGACTATCAGGTAAAACTCCGCAGCCTGATTCGCTTTCTCGAAGAGGGTGATAAAGCCAAAATCACGCTGCGTTTCCGCGGTCGTGAGATGGCGCACCAGCAAATCGGTATGGAAGTGCTTAATCGCGTGAAAGACGATTTGCAAGAACTGGCAGTGGTCGAATCCTTCCCAACGAAGATCGAAGGCCGCCAGATGATCATGGTGCTCGCTCCTAAGAAGAAACAGTAAGGCCTTCAAGTAGCATTGTCTGTGGAGCCTTTGGGCTTCACAGGCATTGTTCGCCTTTGTTTCGTTTATTAACAATGCGAAGTGGAAGTTATTAAAATGCCAAAAATTAAGACCGTACGCGGTGCTGCTAAGCGCTTCAAAAAAACCGGTAAAGGTGGTTTTAAGCACAAGCACGCTAACCTGCGTCACATTCTGACCAAAAAAGCGACCAAACGTAAACGTCACCTGCGTCCGAAAGCCATGGTTTCCAAAGGCGATCTGGGCCTGGTAATCGCGTGCCTGCCGTACGCATAAGCCGTTAACGTTTTTAACTTTTTAATTAGAATATAGATACAGGAGAGCACATATGGCTCGCGTAAAACGTGGTGTAATTGCACGCGCACGTCACAAGAAAATTTTGAAACAAGCTAAAGGCTACTACGGTGCGCGTTCTCGCGTATACCGCGTTGCCTTCCAGGCTGTTATCAAAGCTGGTCAGTATGCTTACCGTGACCGTCGTCAACGTAAGCGTCAGTTCCGTCAACTGTGGATTGCGCGTATCAACGCAGCAGCACGTCAGAACGGTATTTCTTACAGCAAATTCATCAATGGCCTGAAAAAAGCCTCTGTTGAAATCGACCGTAAGATCCTGGCTGATATCGCAGTATTCGACAAAGTAGCGTTCACCGCTCTGGTTGAAAAAGCGAAAGCAGCTCTGGCATAAGCCAGTTGAAAGAGGGAGCTAGTCTCCCTCTTTTCGTTTCAACGCCATCAAAACATTGACTTTTATCGCCGTAGCCTTTTCAATAAAGGTCTTTTGAAAAGTACCAAAAGGTAACGCAAGCAATGAATGCTGCTATTTTCCGCTTCTTTTTTTACTTTAGCACCTGACTCCAGGAGGCTAGCGCGTGAGAAGAGAAACGGAAAACAGCGCCTGAAAGCCTCCCAGTGGAGGCTTTTTTTGTATGCGCGTTTTGAAAAATAAAAAGCCAGTCTCATCAGGCGTAATTGTCGCAGCCAGTCTGGGCACGGCCAGCGCGGAGAAACCGGAGCGTACTTAAGTACGTGAGGATTTCGAGCACTGCCCGGGACCAAAATGGCAAGTAAAATAGCCTGATGGGATAGGCTCTAAGTCCAACGAACCAGTGTCACCACTGACACAATGAGGAAAACCATGTCACATCTCGCAGAACTGGTTGCCAGTGCGAAGGCGGCCATTAGCCAGGCGTCAGATGTTGCCGCGTTAGACAATGTGCGCGTCGAATATTTGGGTAAAAAAGGGCACTTAACCCTTCAGATGACGACCCTGCGTGAGCTGCCGCCAGAAGAACGCCCGGCAGCCGGTGCGGTTATCAACGAAGCGAAAGAGCAGGTTCAGCAGGCGCTGAATGCACGTAAAGCGGAACTGGAAAGCGCAGCGCTGAATGCGCGTCTGGCTGCGGAAACGATTGATGTCTCCCTGCCGGGTCGTCGTATTGAAAACGGCGGTCTGCATCCGGTGACCCGTACCATCGACCGTATCGAAAGTTTCTTCGGTGAGCTTGGCTTTACCGTGGCAACCGGGCCGGAAATCGAAGACGATTATCATAACTTCGATGCTCTGAACATTCCTGGTCACCACCCGGCGCGCGCTGACCACGACACTTTCTGGTTTGACGCTACCCGCCTGCTGCGTACCCAGACCTCTGGCGTACAGATCCGCACCATGAAAGCTCAGCAGCCACCGATTCGTATCATCGCGCCTGGCCGCGTTTATCGTAACGACTACGACCAGACTCACACGCCGATGTTCCATCAGATGGAAGGTCTGATTGTTGATACCAACATCAGCTTTACCAACCTGAAAGGCACGCTGCACGACTTCCTGCGTAACTTCTTTGAGGAAGATTTGCAGATCCGCTTCCGTCCTTCCTACTTCCCGTTTACCGAACCTTCTGCAGAAGTGGACGTCATGGGTAAAAACGGTAAATGGCTGGAAGTACTGGGCTGCGGGATGGTGCATCCGAACGTGCTGCGTAATGTTGGCATCGATCCGGAAGTTTACTCTGGTTTCGCCTTCGGGATGGGGATGGAGCGTCTGACTATGTTGCGTTACGGCGTCACCGACCTGCGTTCATTCTTCGAAAACGATCTGCGTTTCCTCAAACAGTTTAAATAAGGCAGGAATAGATTATGAAATTCAGTGAACTGTGGTTACGCGAATGGGTGAACCCGGCGATTGATAGTGATGCGTTGGCAAATCAAATCACCATGGCTGGCCTGGAAGTTGACGGTGTAGAACCGGTTGCCGGTAGCTTCCACGGCGTGGTTGTGGGTGAAGTGGTTGAGTGTGCGCAGCATCCGAACGCTGACAAACTGCGAGTGACAAAAGTGAATGTCGGCGGCGATCGCCTGCTGGACATTGTCTGCGGTGCGCCAAACTGCCGTCAGGGCCTGCGTGTGGCGGTAGCGACCATTGGTGCTGTTCTGCCGGGTGATTTCAAAATTAAAGCGGCAAAACTGCGCGGCGAACCGTCTGAAGGGATGCTGTGCTCCTTTTCTGAGCTGGGAATTTCTGACGATCACAGCGGCATTATCGAACTGCCAGCGGATGCGCCGATTGGCACCGACATCCGCGAATACCTGAAACTCGATGACAACACCATCGAAATCAGCGTGACACCAAACCGTGCCGATTGCTTAGGCATTATCGGCGTGGCGCGTGATGTTGCCGTGCTGAACCAGCTGCCGCTGGTTGAACCGGAAATCGTTCCGGTTGGTGCGACCATCGACGACACGCTGCCGATTGCAGTAGAAGCGCCGGAAGCCTGCCCGCGTTATCTTGGCCGTGTGGTAAAAGGCATTAACGTTAAAGCGCCAACTCCGCTGTGGATGAAAGAAAAACTGCGTCGTTGCGGGATCCGTTCTATCGATGCAGTTGTTGACGTCACCAACTATGTGCTGCTCGAACTGGGCCAGCCGATGCACGCTTTCGATAAAGATCGCATTGAAGGCGGCATTGTGGTGCGGATGGCGAAAGAGGGCGAAACGCTGGTACTGCTCGACGGTACCGAAGCGAAGCTGAACGCTGACACCCTGGTCATCGCCGACCACAACAAGGCGCTGGCGATGGGCGGCATCTTTGGTGGCGAACACTCTGGCGTGAATGACGAGACGCAAAACGTCCTGTTGGAATGCGCTTTCTTCAGCCCGCTGTCTATCACCGGTCGTGCTCGTCGTCATGGCCTGCATACTGATGCGTCTCACCGTTATGAGCGTGGCGTTGATCCGGCACTGCAGCACAAAGCGATGGAACGTGCGACCCGTCTGCTGATCGACATCTGCGGTGGTGAGGCTGGTCCGGTAATTGATATCACCAACGAAGCAACGCTGCCGAAGCGTGCAACCATCACTTTGCGTCGCAGCAAACTGGATCGCCTGATTGGCCATCATATTGCCGATGAGCAGGTCACTGACATTCTGCGTCGTCTCGGCTGCGAAGTGACCGAAGGCAAAGACGAGTGGCAGGCAGTTGCGCCGAGCTGGCGTTTCGACATGGAGATTGAAGAAGATCTGGTCGAAGAAGTCGCGCGTGTTTACGGCTACAACAACATCCCTGATGAGCCGGTGCAGGCAAACCTGATTATGGGTACTCACCGCGAAGCCGATCTGTCGCTCAAGCGCGTGAAAACGCTGCTCAACGACAAAGGCTATCAGGAAGTGATCACCTACAGCTTCGTTGATCCGAAAGTGCAGCAGATGATCCATCCAGGCGTTGAAGCCTTACTGCTGCCAAGCCCTATTTCCGTTGAAATGTCAGCAATGCGTCTTTCCCTGTGGACCGGCCTGCTGGCAACCGTGGTGTACAACCAGAACCGTCAGCAGAACCGTGTGCGCATTTTCGAAAGTGGTCTGCGTTTCGTGCCAGATACTCAGGCACCGTTGGGCATTCGTCAGGATCTGATGTTAGCCGGTGTGATTTGCGGTAACCGTTACGAAGAGCACTGGAACCTGGCAAAAGAGACCGTTGATTTCTATGATTTGAAAGGCGATCTTGAATCCGTTCTCGACCTGACCGGTAAACTTAATGAGGTTGAGTTCCGTGCAGAAGCGAATCCGGCACTGCATCCGGGGCAATCCGCAGCGATTTATCTGAAAGGTGAACGTATTGGTTTTGTTGGGGTTGTTCATCCTGAACTGGAACGTAAACTGGATCTTAACGGTCGCACTCTGGTGTTCGAACTGGAGTGGAACAAGCTCGCAGACCGCGTGGTGCCTCAGGCGCGCGAGATTTCTCGCTTCCCGGCGAACCGTCGTGACATCGCGGTGGTGGTCGCAGAAAACGTTCCCGCAGCGGATATTTTATCCGAATGTAAGAAAGTTGGCGTAAATCAGGTAGTTGGCGTAAACTTATTTGACGTGTACCGCGGTAAGGGTGTTGCGGAGGGGTATAAGAGCCTCGCCATAAGCCTGATCCTGCAAGATACCAGCCGTACACTCGAAGAAGAGGAGATTGCCGCTACCGTCGCCAAATGTGTAGAGGCATTAAAAGAGCGATTCCAGGCATCATTGAGGGATTGAACCTATGGCGCTTACAAAAGCTGAAATGTCAGAATATCTGTTTGATAAGCTTGGGCTTAGCAAGCGGGATGCCAAAGAACTGGTTGAACTGTTTTTCGAAGAGATCCGTCGAGCTCTGGAAAACGGCGAACAGGTGAAACTCTCTGGTTTTGGTAACTTCGATCTGCGTGATAAGAATCAACGCCCGGGACGTAACCCGAAAACGGGCGAGGATATTCCCATTACAGCACGGCGCGTGGTGACCTTCAGACCCGGGCAGAAGTTAAAAAGCCGGGTCGAAAACGCTTCGCCCAAAGACGAGTAATCTGATCTAACTAAAAAGGCCGCTCTGCGGCCTTTTTTCTTTTCACTGTCGAAGAGTCACCGTAAAATCAACGCCATGACACTTCAGCAGAACGGATACCATGCTGACACTTGCCCGCCAACAACAGCGACAAAATATTCGCTGGTTATTATGCCTGTCAGTTTTGATGCTGCTGGCGCTTCTCTTAAGCCTTTGCGCCGGTGAACAATGGATTTCGCCAGGTGACTGGTTTACTCCTCGTGGCGAACTGTTCGTCTGGCAAATTCGCCTGCCACGTACGCTGGCTGTATTGCTGGTTGGTGCGGCGCTGGCTATATCCGGCGCTGTAATGCAGGCATTGTTTGAAAATCCTCTGGCAGAACCTGGACTACTTGGCGTCTCTAACGGCGCAGGCGTAGGGCTTATCGCCGCGGTATTGCTTGGGCAAGGGCAACTCCCAAACTGGGCACTAGGGCTGTGTGCGATTGCTGGCGCGCTTATCATCACTTTAATACTCTTACGTTTTGCCCGTCGTCATCTTTCGACCAGTCGGTTATTGCTGGCTGGTGTTGCATTAGGGATTATCTGTAGCGCACTAATGACGTGGGCTATCTATTTTTCCACCTCTGTTGATTTACGTCAGCTGATGTACTGGATGATGGGCGGTTTTGGCGGCGTAGACTGGCGGCAAAGTTGGCTGATGCTGGCATTGATCCCCGTGTTGTGGTGGATCTGTTGTCAGTCCAGACCGATGAATATGTTAGCACTTGGCGAGATCTCGGCGCGGCAACTGGGTTTACCCCTGTGGTTCTGGCGCAATGTGCTGGTGGCAGCGACCGGCTGGATGGTTGGCGTCAGTGTGGCGTTGGCGGGTGCTATCGGCTTTATTGGTCTGGTGATCCCACATATTCTCCGGTTATGTGGTTTGACCGATCATCGCGTATTACTTCCCGGCTGCGCGCTGGCAGGGGCGAGCGCATTGCTGCTGGCCGATGTTGTAGCGCGCCTGGCATTAGCTGCCGCAGAGCTGCCTATTGGCGTGGTCACCGCAACGTTGGGTGCGCCGGTGTTTATCTGGTTATTGTTAAAAGCAGGACGTTAGCCGCAAAAAGACGGTCTATGATTAAAAGCTAAGATTTTTACTGACCACCCAGGAGAAACGATGCAAGATTCCATTCTGACGACCGTAGTGAAAGATATCGACGGTGAAGTGACCACGCTGGAGAAGTACGCCGGTAATGTGCTGTTGATTGTCAATGTCGCCTCAAAGTGTGGCTTAACGCCGCAATATGAGCAGTTGGAGAATATTCAGAAAGCCTGGGCCGATCGTGGTTTTGTGGTGTTGGGATTCCCGTGCAACCAGTTTCTGGAGCAAGAACCGGGCAGCGATGAAGAGATTAAAACTTACTGCACCACTACATGGGGGGTGACGTTCCCGATGTTCAGTAAGATTGAAGTTAATGGCGAAGGACGCCATCCGCTGTATCAAAAATTGATTGCCGCAGCGCCGACGGCAGTCGCGCCGGAAGAGAGCGGATTCTATGCCCGTATGGTCAGCAAAGGTCGTGCACCGCTGTACCCTGATGATATTTTATGGAATTTTGAGAAATTTTTAGTTGGCAGGGACGGATTGGTCATCCAGCGTTTTTCCCCGGATATGACGCCGGAAGATCCCATTGTGATGGAAAGCATTAAACTGGCGTTGGCGAAATAATGTCTATTGTGATGCAGCTACAGGATGTTGCGGAATCAACCCGCCTTGGGCCGCTTTCTGGCGAGGTTCGGGCTGGGGAGATCCTGCATCTGGTGGGGCCGAATGGCGCGGGTAAGAGTACCTTACTGGCGCGAATGGCCGGAATGACCAGCGGTAAGGGAAGCATTCAGTTCGCGGGGCAACCACTGGAAGCATGGTCCGCAACAAAACTCGCGCTGCATCGCGCCTATCTTTCACAACAACAGACGCCACCGTTTGCAATGCCGGTCTGGCACTACCTGACACTGCATCAGCACGATAAAACGCGTACCGAACTACTGAATGATGTCGCAGGGGTGCTGGCTCTTGATGACAAACTCGGACGTAGCACCAATCAACTTTCCGGCGGCGAATGGCAACGCGTACGTCTTGCTGCGGTGGTGCTGCAAATCACACCCCAAGCCAATCCCGCAGGTCAATTGCTGCTTCTTGATGAGCCTATGAACAGTCTTGACGTTGCGCAACAAAGTGCGTTAGACAAAATTCTGAGCGCACTGTGTCAGCAAGGACTGGCGATTGTGATGAGCAGTCACGATCTCAACCACACCTTGCGTCATGCGCATCGGGCGTGGTTGCTAAAAGGTGGAAAAATGCTGGCCAGTGGACGCAGAGAAGAGGTGCTCACGCCGCCAAATCTGGCGCAGGCCTATGGGATGAATTTTCGCCGTCTGGATATCGAAGGTCACAGAATGCTGATTTCGACCATCTGATTTCATTAGTATCTTGAAAATCGGGTAATTACGACGCTAAATTAATGCAAGAATAAAAAACAGAGGAACCGTACGGAATGCGTTTCTGCCTTATTTTGATCACAGCACTGTTTCTGGCCGGGTGTAGCCACCATAAAGCACCGCCGCCAAATGCCAGACTTTCTGATTCGATTACCGTTATTGCCGGTTTGAACGACCAGCTACAGAGCTGGCATGGCACGCCGTATCGTTATGGTGGCATGACGCGGCGCGGTGTGGACTGTTCGGGGTTTGTGGTTGTGACGATGCGCGATCGTTTCGATTTGCAGCTGCCCCGTGAAACCAAACAACAAGCCTCTATCGGCACGCAAATTGATAAAGACGAGTTGCTGCCTGGTGACCTGGTCTTTTTCAAAACGGGCTCCGGACAAAATGGTTTGCATGTAGGTATTTACGATACCAACAACCAATTTATCCACGCCTCTACCAGCAAGGGAGTGATGCGTTCCTCACTCGATAATGTCTATTGGCAGAAAAATTTCTGGCAGGCGAGACGAATCTAGTATGTCGAAAAATGGACGGCGATGATACATCTCCGTCCATTTACTCCTG
Organism: Escherichia sp. 94.0001; assembly: GCF_013369155.2. Classification (NCBI taxonomy): domain Bacteria; kingdom Pseudomonadati; phylum Pseudomonadota; class Gammaproteobacteria; order Enterobacterales; family Enterobacteriaceae; genus Escherichia; species Escherichia sp. 94.0001. The sequence continues at coordinate 166,866 of NZ_JABWMS020000002.1, forward strand.
AATACAGTAGTATTTTACAGACAAAAATACCGTATATGGATTATTCGTTTATAATCAGGATAATCTAATAAAAGGACCCCTGAAAAAGTGGTTAACATGGAACAAATGAAAGTTACTCCTTCTGTAATTGTTATGTCTTATGGCCTCATCCCTTTTAGCCGGATACTGAAAAACATCCTTCGAGAGGGACGGTTACCATGAAGATTTTTTTGGAGAATCTTTATCATTCTGATTGCTATTTCCTGCCGATAAGAGATAACCAGCAAGACCTTGTCGGCGTTGAGTTAATTACCCATTTCTCCAGTGAAGATGGTACGGTTCGTATACCGACGAGTCGGGTTATAGCGCAACTTACCGAGGAGCAACATTGGCAATTATTTTCTGAGCAGTTGGAATTGCTAAAATCATGCCAACACTTTTTTATTCAACATAAACTCTTTGCCTGGCTTAATTTAACCCCACAAGTGGCTACTTTATTATTAGACAGGGATAATTACGCGGGCGAACTATTAAAATATCCGTTTATTGAACTGTTGATTAATGAGAATTACCCGCATCTCGATGAAGGAAAAGATAATCGCGATCTTTTGTCCTTATCGCAAATGTATCCCCTTGTGTTAGGTAATTTGGGCGCAGGTAACAGCACAATGAAAGCGGTTTTTGATGGTCTTTTCACCCGCGTCATGCTGGATAAAAGTTTTATTCAGCAACAAATCACGTATCGCTCCTTCGAACCGTTTATTCGTGCGATCCAGGCGCAAATTTCCCCATGTTGCAATTGCATCATCGCGGGGGGCATTGATACGCCAGAAATAATGGCACAGATTACCCCCTTTGATTTCCATGCTCTCCAGGGATGCCTGTGGCCTGCCGTTCCTGTAAATCAGATAACGACGTTGGTTCAGCGATAACCCTCCTGTTTGCTGGTGTTTAAGACGAGAGTAACCGTCTACACTATCAAACAGGAGGATCTATGACCCTGTCTTTTATTACCCGTTGGCGCGATGAATTGCCAGCAACCTATACAACACTTTCCCCTACGCCTTTAAATAATGCCCGGCTGATTTGGCATAATGCCGAACTGGCTAACACGCTGGGTATTCCATCGTCACTGTTTAAAAATGGCGCAGGTGTCTGGGGTGGCGAAACCCTACTGCCTGGTATGTCACCACTGGCGCAGGTTTACAGTGGTCATCAGTTCGGCGTCTGGGCGGGCCAACTGGGTGATGGGCGCGGCATTTTACTCGGCGAACAACGGCTTGCTGATGGCACTACAATGGACTGGCATCTGAAAGGTGCTGGCCTGACGCCTTATTCGCGAATGGGTGATGGACGGGCGGTTTTACGTTCGACGATACGAGAAAGTCTCGCCAGTGAGGCGATGCATTATCTGGGCATTCCGACGACCCGCGCGTTAAGTATCGTCACCAGCGATTCGCCAGTGTATCGGGAAACGGTGGAGCCAGGCGCGATGCTGATGCGTGTGGCACCAAGTCATCTGCGCTTTGGTCATTTCGAACATTTTTACTATCGCCGCGAGCCGGAAAAGGTTCGTCAGTTAGCTGAATTTGCTATTCGTCATTACTGGTCACATCTTGCAGATGATGAGGACAAATACCGTCTCTGGTTTACCGATGTTGTCGCACGTACCGCATCGTTAATTGCCCAATGGCAGACGGTCGGCTTTGCTCATGGGGTGATGAATACCGACAACATGTCGCTGCTGGGGCTGACGCTTGATTACGGGCCGTTTGGTTTTCTTGATGATTACGAACCCGGTTTTATTTGTAATCACTCGGATCACCAGGGGCGTTATAGCTTTGATAATCAACCTGCCGTCGCGTTGTGGAATTTACAGCGTCTGGCGCAGACATTGTCACCATTTGTTGCCGTAGATGCCCTGAATGAGGCCCTGGACAGCTATCAGCAGGTTTTGTTGACGCATTATGGACAAAGGATGCGGCAGAAACTGGGATTCATGACGGAGCAAAAAGAGGATAACGCGCTACTGAATGAATTATTCAGTCTGATGGCGCGAGAGCGCAGCGATTATACCCGAACATTCCGCATGCTGAGTCTGACCGAGCAGTACAGCGCGGCGTCACCGCTACGTGATGAGTTTATCGATCGTGCGGCATTTGATGACTGGTTTGCCCGTTATCGGGTACGTTTGCAACAAGACGAGGTTACCGATAGTGAGCGTCAGCAGCTGATGCAAAGCGTTAACCCAGCTCTGGTGTTGCGCAACTGGTTGGCGCAACGGGCGATTGAAGCGGCAGAAAAGGGTGATATGACGGAATTGCACCGCCTGCATGAGGCGTTGCGAAATCCTTTCAGCGACAGGGATGATGACTATGTCAGTCGTCCACCTGACTGGGGTAAACGGCTTGAAGTCAGCTGCTCGAGTTAAAGGCTACTTGGTCAACAGCAGCTTGCCAGCCTGAGTTTTACGGAGCAGATATTCTTGCCCGTCATGATCGATAATCAGTTTGCCATCCGGACCTAACAGTGTCTGGCTGGTAATTCGCCGAATGGGCTGCGGGGAGGCGGTCTTGTGATTGGCATCCGTTTCAGGCGTGAGTTTTCTGCTATCCGTATAACGCATAAAAATTAATAATAATTGATATAACAATGATTCTTATTATCAATATTCTGGCGGGCCAGAGCAAGCAGTAATTTGTTGAGAAGACAACAAGTTGCGCAGAAATGCCCATTCCGTCAGGAATGGGCACGCATTCAGAAGCGGGTATCAACCGCAGAGGCGAGTTTTTCGACCAGGCGTTCGGTATCTTCCCAGCCCAGACACGGGTCGGTAATGGATTGACCGTAAGTGAGCGGCTGACCGCCGACGATTTTTTGCGTTCCTTCGCGCAGGAAACTTTCCGCCATAATTCCAGCAATCGCCGTAGAGCCATTGCGGATTTGCTGACAAATATCCTCACAAACTTCTAACTGGCGACGGTGCTGCTTCTGGCAGTTGCCGTGGCTGAAATCCACCACCAGATGTTCAGGTAAATCAAACTCGTGCAGCGTATCGCAGGCTGCGGCGATATCATCGGCATGGTAATTCGGTTTTTTGCCGCCACGCATAATAATATGGCCATACGGGTTGCCACTGGTCTGATAGATGGTCATCTGACCATTTTTGTCTGGCGAGAGGAACATATGGCTGGCGCGGGCTGCGCGGATAGCATCCACGGCAATCCGCGTGTTGCCATCGGTACCATTTTTAAAACCTACCGGACAGGAGAGTGCCGAAGCCATTTCACGGTGGATCTGACTTTCGGTAGTACGTGCGCCAATTGCGCCCCAACTGATTAAATCAGCAATAAACTGACCGGTCACCATATCGAGAAACTCAGTCGCGGTAGGGACGCCCAGCTCATTGACCTGTAAAAGTAATTTGCGCGCCAGCTCCAGACCGTGATTTACCCGATAGCTGCCGTTTAAATCCGGGTCGGAAATTAATCCTTTCCAGCCGACTACAGTTCGTGGTTTTTCAAAATAGGTGCGCATTACGATTTCCAGCCGTGACTGGTACTGATTGCGCAGTGACTGCAGACGGGTGGCATACTCCATTGCAGCGGTGAGATCGTGGATCGAGCAGGGGCCAATAATGACCAACAGTCGCTTGTCTTCACCATTCAGTATTTTTTCAATTCTGCGACGGGAGTCGGTGACATGGGTGGCGACGCCAGGCGTTACGGGATACCGTAGCGCGAGTTCGGCGGGCGTTACCAGGCTCTCGATACGCGCAGTACGGAGTTCGTCAGTTCTGTTCATTACAAGTCTCAGAAATTTGTTGCTTCTACGGCAGGACTACCGGGAAGTGATGCGCATCACGATAAACCAATCGCAGCTGATTTCAAGTGCGAGGTGTGTCACACCTCGCCGGGTGGTTAGCATGATAACAAAAAAACAAGTTAATGCACTAGTTCTCTAGTACATTCGACGACTAAGGCCCATGATATCAAGGATCTTGGTGGCAATCTCTTCTACCGAATAATTGGTACTGTTAATCCATGGGATCTGATTTTTACGGTACAACGCTTCCACTTCCGCGACTTCCATCCTGCACTGACGAAGCGAGGCATAGCGACTGTTCTCCCGACGTTCCTCGCGAATCGCCGCCAGACGTTCCGGGTCGATAGTCAGGCCGAACAATTTATGCTGAAGCGGTTTGAGCGACGCGGGTAGCACCAGATTATCCATATCGTCGGCAATAAAGGGGTAGTTTGCCGCGCGGATACCAAATTGCATTGCCAGATACAGACTGGTGGGGGTTTTACCACAGCGAGAAACGCCGAGCAGGATCACCTGAGCCTGGTCCAGATTGCGCAACGAAATGCCGTCGTCATGGGCAAGGGTGTAATCAATCGCCGCAATGCGCGCATCGTATTTATTGAGATTATTAGGGTTAAGGCCATGGGTACGATGAGCAATCGGCGTTGGATCCAGTTTCATCTCTTGTTGTAGCGGGGCAACCAGCGCCTGAACGATATCCTGGCAAAAGCCTTCACTTTGCAAGATGATGGCGCGAATCTCCGGCAACACGATGGAGTAGAAGACCAGTGGGCGCACACCTGTCTGGTGATAAATTGCGTCAATCTGATCCTTCACTGCCCGTGCACGGCTCTCATTTTCGACAAACGGCAGCGTAATGCTGCTGATAGTGACGGGAAATTGTGACATTACTGCGTGTCCTAATACCTCCGCAGTTATTGCCGTACCATCAGAAATATAAAAAACGTGGCGATCAACAGCATTATCCATTTTGTTCTTCCCGTAATGCAGACATAATTCTATGAAAGCATAAATTAAAAACGCACATAAGCGTAGAACGTTATGTCTGGTTTATAAAATGAACCTTCAATTTTATTTTTTATGAAAACAGCATTTCATTTTTACGGTTTCGTTTATACCGATGGTTTATGTGGAAATTGTCGAAGAGAGCAGATTTGCGCAACGCTGGGATCAGTCTTAAAAAGTAAAAAAATATATTTGCTTGAACGATTCACCGTTTTTTTCATCCGGTTAAATATGCAAAGATAAATGCGCAGAAATGTGTTTCTCAAACCGTTCATTTATCACAAAAGGATTGTTCGATGTCCAACAATGGCTCGTCACCGCTGGTGCTTTGGTATAACCAACTCGGCATGAATGATGTAGACAGGGTTGGGGGCAAAAATGCCTCCCTGGGTGAAATGATTACTAACCTTTCCGGAATGGGTGTTTCCGTTCCGAATGGTTTCGCCACAACCGCCGACGCGTTTAACCAGTTTCTGGACCAAAGCGGCGTAAACCAGCGCATTTATGAACTGCTGGATAAAACGGATATTGACGATGTTACCCAGCTTGCGAAAGCGGGCGCGCAAATCCGCCAGTGGATTATCGACACTCCCTTCCAGCCTGAGCTGGAAAACGCCATCCGCGAAGCCTATGCACAGCTTTCCGCCGATGACGAAAACGCCTCTTTTGCGGTGCGTTCCTCCGCTACTGCAGAAGATATGCCGGACGCTTCTTTTGCCGGTCAGCAGGAAACTTTCCTCAACGTTCAGGGTTTTGACGCCGTTCTCGTGGCAGTGAAACATGTATTTGCTTCTCTGTTTAACGATCGCGCCATCTCTTATCGTGTGCACCAGGGTTACGATCACCGTGGCGTGGCGCTCTCCGCCGGTGTTCAGCGGATGGTGCGTTCCGACCTCGCATCTTCTGGCGTGATGTTCTCCATTGATACCGAATCCGGCTTTGACCAGGTGGTGTTTATCACTTCCGCTTGGGGCCTTGGTGAAATGGTCGTGCAGGGCGCGGTTAACCCGGATGAGTTTTACGTACATAAACCGACACTGGCGGCAAATCGCCCGGCTATCGTGCGCCGCACCATGGGGTCAAAAAAAATCCGCATGGTTTACGCGCCGACCCAGGAGCACGGCAAGCAGGTTAAAATCGAAGACGTACCGCAGGAACAGCGTGACATCTTCTCGCTGACCAACGAAGAAGTGCAGGAGCTGGCAAAACAGGCCGTACAAATTGAGAAACACTACGGTCGCCCAATGGATATTGAGTGGGCGAAAGATGGCCACACCGGCAAACTGTTCATTGTGCAGGCGCGTCCGGAAACCGTGCGCTCACGCGGTCAGGTCATGGAGCGTTATACGTTGCATTCACAGGGTAAGATTATCGCCGAAGGCCGTGCTATCGGTCATCGCATCGGCGCGGGTCCGGTGAAAGTCATCCATGACATCAGCGAAATGAACCGCATCGAACCTGGCGACGTGCTGGTTACTGACATGACCGACCCAGATTGGGAACCGATCATGAAGAAAGCATCGGCTATCGTCACTAACCGTGGCGGACGTACCTGTCACGCGGCGATCATCGCTCGTGAACTGGGCATTCCGGCGGTAGTGGGCTGTGGTGATGCAACAGAACGGATGAAAGACGGTGAGAACGTCACTGTTTCTTGTGCAGAGGGTGATACCGGTTACGTCTATGCTGAGTTGCTGGAATTTAGCGTGAAAAGCTCCAGCGTGGAAACGATGCCGGATCTGCCGTTGAAAGTGATGATGAACGTCGGTAACCCGGACCGTGCTTTCGATTTCGCCTGCCTGCCGAACGAAGGCGTGGGCCTTGCGCGTCTGGAATTTATCATCAACCGTATGATTGGCGTCCACCCACGCGCACTGCTTGAGTTTGACGATCAGGAACCGCAGTTGCAAAACGAAATCCGCGAGATGATGAAAGGTTTTGATTCTCCGCGTGAGTTTTACGTTGGTCGTCTGACTGAAGGGATCGCGACGTTGGGTGCTGCGTTTTATCCGAAGCGTGTCATTGTCCGTCTCTCTGATTTTAAGTCGAACGAATACGCCAACCTGGTCGGTGGTGAACGTTACGAGCCAGATGAAGAGAACCCAATGCTCGGCTTCCGTGGCGCGGGACGTTATGTTTCCGACAGCTTCCGCGACTGCTTCGCACTGGAGTGTGAAGCGGTGAAACGTGTGCGCAACGACATGGGACTGACCAACGTTGAGATCATGATCCCGTTCGTGCGTACCGTAGATCAGGCGAAAGCGGTGGTTGACGAACTGGCGCGTCAGGGGCTGAAACGTGGTGAGAACGGGCTGAAGATCATCATGATGTGTGAAATTCCGTCCAACGCCTTACTGGCAGAGCAGTTCCTCGAATATTTCGACGGCTTCTCAATTGGCTCAAACGATATGACGCAGCTTGCGCTTGGTCTGGACCGAGACTCTGGCGTGGTGTCTGAACTGTTCGATGAGCGCAACGATGCAGTGAAAGCACTGCTGTCGATGGCGATTCGTGCCGCGAAGAAGCAGGGCAAATATGTCGGGATTTGCGGTCAGGGTCCGTCCGACCATGAAGACTTTGCCGCCTGGCTGATGGAAGAGGGGATCGATAGCTTGTCCCTGAACCCGGACACTGTGGTACAAACCTGGTTAAGCCTGGCTGAACTGAAGAAATAAAATAAATACCCGGCGGCGTTTTGTCGCCGGGTTTACGTGATCCCCGAGTATGAAACTTATTCAACCTCTTCGCAGATATCCTGAGTTAATCGCCGCATAATATCTTTCCTTAACAAAAACTTTTGTATTTTACCTGATGCAGTACGCGGTAATTTCTCTGTTACCACAATATGTTCAGGATATTTATATTTTGCTACCCGTTTACGGCTAAAAAAAGCCACTATGTCTTCCAGCGATATTGAATGATGTGGCGCTTTCAGCACGACATAAGCGCATGAACGTTCACCTAAGCGTTCATCGGGCATTGCCACAACACAAGCATCATGAATTTTAGGATGCTGTAATAAAATATCTTCCACTTCACGGCTGCTAATATTTTCGCCGCCGCGGACAATAATATCTTTCTTGCGCCCGGTTATTTTTATATAGCCAGCTTCATCCATTCGGCAGAGATCGCCGCTGTAATACCAGCCTTCTTCATCCAGCGCACGGGCGGTTAATTCCGGTTCATCAAAATAACCCATAAACACATTGGGACCACGCGAAGCCTCTTCACCTACACAACCAGGCGGTAAGGTCTTGCGTGCATCATCGACCACTTTAATCTCTACGCCTGCGGCAGCGTAACCATCGGTGTTCATAAAGCGCGACAAAGGATCGTCGAGATTTACCACCGCATGCGGCGAACTTTCTGTGGAACCATAAACACTTAATAATTTAATGCCGCGTTGTTGGCATTCACGCGCCACCTTTTTGGGGATCGTGGTGCCGCCGCAAAGAAAGAAGCGGAGTGCAGAAAGGTCTGCGGGCTGTTTCTCCAGTAAATTCAAAAGGTCATAGACAAACGGTGTTGCGCCGAGCATACAGGTGCAACGCTGCTGCTCAAGCAGCGCGAGACACGCATCAGGAGTGAAAATATCTAACAACACGCTGCGAGCACCAATCAAAAAAGGTGCTGTTACGCCATGCAGAAAGCCCGTTGCGTGACCAAGTGGCGCAGGCATCATAAAGACATCCTGCCAGGTCAGATTCAGCCGCGCGCAATAAGCCCGCTCACTGGCGAGAATATTGTTATGCGTTAGCATCACGCCCTTTGGCAGACCCTCGGTTCCGGAGGTAAATAGCACAGCGGCTAATTCATCGCCGTGGGTCGTTATCGCCGTAGTCAGTGGGGTATTGTCGGCGAGAATCTGACTTAATGAGAGGGAAGAGGTGGCGGGAGCCAGTTTGTCCACGCCGACAATTTGTTGTAGTTGTGGAAGCTGATTTTGCAGCGGCAGGATTAAATCTACCGGACGCGTTTGTTTAAACAACGTCGGTGCAAAGAACATTTTTGCCTGACACTTATTGAGCACCCACACCAGTTCAGCCTCCCGCCAGGAAGGCAACAGCGGCACGGAAACCGCACCGGTTTTCAGGCAGGCAAGATAGATAACGGTAAATTCACACCAGCCAGGCAGTTGAAAAGCAATGCGATCCCCTGATTCAATACCCTTCGCCAGCATCCAGTTTGCCAGACACCTCGCGGCATGATCGAGCTCGCTATAGGTGTACGATGCACCATGATTATCGACCACGGCAATTTTATCTGGCATCGAACGAGCGGTCTGCTGCCAGTAATCGGCCAGCGAAGCATCGCCCCATAATCCTTGCTGACGATACGCCGCACGACGTTGTTCGTTAAACGTTAATGTCACTTTCATTTTGGACTCTCGAAACAGAACATCAGGCCCGAGATACGGGCCTGTGGGATGCATGATTAGCCGTAGCGAAAATCAATACCGAAGGTGCCTGCGGGATATTGCCACTGTTCGAGAATCGTATTGCCACACAACACCCGACAGGTGCCGCATTCGAGACAACCGGCGGAATCAAAATGTATGTTTCCTGCGTCATCCTGCTTATAGAGTCCGGCAGGGCAAGCTTTCATTAATTTACGGAATTCATTGATATCGGGATTTGCCGCCAGAATGATATGCGGGTGGCCCTCATCAACATGGAATTTATTGACACCTAATTTGATGTCGACGTTAACCGTAGCGTTCTGGCTCATAGCGCGGTTGCTCCCTTAATGCCATCTTTCAGCAAGTTGATCAGCCCAATTTTCTTCGCATGTCCCATGATCATTTTGCGTACCGGTTGGTTAGGCTTACCGTCGATAGTGAACATTTCGTTCATGATGTCGGCGACCATTCGTGGGTATTGGCTAAACAGGCGCGGGTTTTCCATCAGCGCCGGGATCTTGCGGAAATGCTGCATATCGCGCATAACACAACTTTGTTCCAGCTCACGTTTGTATTGCGCCAGGCTGCTGGCGGAGAAGTCAGCGCGTTCTTTGGCGGCAATCACTGTTGTGGCGGCAGCCTGGGCCGATGCGATGGCTAAATCCATTCCGCGAACCGTAAAGCCCAGATTGAGGCAGAAACCTGCGGCATCACCGACGATCATCACGCCCTCATTAACCAGCTGCGGCACCATCGCCAGACCGCCTTCCGGCACCATGTGCGCGGAATATTCAAGCAGTTTGCCGCCGCTAATCAGTGGGCGAATGGCGGGGTGTTGTTTAAAATCTTCCAGCATTTGCGGCACGCTTTTTTTTGCATGGGCGATATCACCCAATCCACAAACCAGCCCCAACGATACGGAATCATTGTTGGTATAGAGGAATCCGCCGCCCATCAAGCCGTCAGAAGGGGAACCGGCAAACAGCCAGGCGGCACCTTCCTCGCCCGTAACATTAAAGCGATCGTTGATCTGTTCTGGTGTGAGGCCAATAACCTCTTTAACACCAACAGCGTAATGATGCGGATCGGAAGCGGGAACCATTCCCAGCGAGCGGCCAAGCATCGAGTTAACGCCATCAGCCAGAATCACCACATTCGCTTCAAGAACATCATCCCCGGCCTGAACGCCAGTGACCTTATTTCCTTCACGAACCAGCGCATCGACACGAACGCCCGGGATAAACTGCGCGCCAGCCTGTTCGGCTTGTTCCATCAACCACGGGTCCAGACGATTACGCAATACGGTATAAGACGCGTGTTGCGGAACATCTGGTTGCTCGCGGTGAAAATCGAGGGTAACGGCACTCTCTTCGGTTAAGAAGGAGATTTTCTCGCGTGTGACCTTGCGTTCTACCGGTGCTGATGCAGCAAAGCCCGGAATGATCGCTTCAAGTGTGTGGGCATAAAGACGCCCGCCGGTCATATTTTTGCATCCGGCACTGTCGCCGCGTTCTATCACCAGGACATCCAGCCCGGCGCGCGCCATGACCAGTGCAGCAACGCTACCGGCAACGCCCGCACCGACCACAATGGCATCAAATTTGTCATCCGACATGCGTTATGCTCCCTTCCCGCTGCGTTTACAGCGGGAGATGTGGTTGAAAGGGAATTAGCGACTCAACTGACTAATCAGGGCAGGGACGACTTTGTAGATATCGCCCACCAGACCGTAGTCGGCATAGTTGAAGATTGGCGCATTTTTATCTTTATTAATGGCGACAATCACTTTTGCACCGTTGCCGCCAACCATATGCTGGATCTGCCCGGAGATCCCCAGCGTCAGGTAGAGATCGGATTTCAGCAACACGCCGGAGACACCGATATAACGTTCACGCTCCATCCAGTTCTCGCCTTCGGCAATTGGACGTGAACAGCCGACTTCAGCATTCAGCACCGCCGCCAGTTCGTGGACCATTTTCAGGTCATCCTGCGCCGCCAGACCACGACCGACGCCAACCACACGTTTTGCTTTGCTCAGGTCCACGCTGCTTGCCGCTTTCGCACGGCGTTCGCGACAGAGAATTTCATGACGCGGGGCAACATAAGGTACCGTTTCTGTCGGGCACTGATGAGAGATATCACTGGTGCACGGTTCCTGAACACCGGGTGCAAGGGTAATGATCGCCAGCGGGCTGTTGATCTTTTCCTGAGCGAACGCTAACCCGCCATACATCCGGTGTTCGGCGCAAATGTGACCATCGACAATATCCACCGCCGTGGCATCGTTCACCAGCGCCGCATTCAGTTGCACACTTAACCGTGCTGCCAGAGCTTTACCACGTTTCGTCGCGGCCAACAGCAACATAGCGGGGTGTTTATCTTTCAGCAGGGCAGCAATGCTTTCGGCGTAATTTTCAGTACGTTGCAGCGCGTCGTTTTGCTCAAGAACATAAATACATTTTGGCCCATAAGGCATAACTGCCTGCGCCTGGTCGGTATTTTGTACAATGGCATACACCTGTTGGCCCCATTGCTGAGCGCCGCCAAACAGTTCAGCATAACGTTCAGGATTATCGCTAAAGACCCAGACGCTGTTTAATTGACTCATCGTTTCTTCTCCGTAGGCTTCAGTTCAGGGCTTTCTTCAGATGTTCCGCCAGCTCGGCAATGGCCTCCGGCGAATCGTTATCGAGAATGATGTGCTTACGTTCTGTTTGCGGCGGTACGCGAATGCCGGTCAGTTCAGCAAGTGGTGTGCTCTGGCTCCAGCCAATATCACTTGCCTGCCACTGATTTACCGGTTTTTTACCCGCGCCGAGAATGGCTTTCATCGAAGGAATGCGTGGCATGTTAATATCGGAGGTGACGCAGAGCACGGCTGGAACAGAGAGCTCAATAACTTCAACATCATCTTCAAGCGTGCGTTCAATCACCAGTGTATTGCCCTGACGCTGAATAGCACTCACTGCATTAATCACCGGAAGTTGCAGAATTTCTCCGACCAGCAAGCCAACCTGCTGGGCATAAAGGTCGCCGGAACCTTCACCAAAGATCAGTAAATCGAAGCCGATCTTTTCAACTGCTGCCGCCAGCGCCTTTGCGGTATCGAGAGGCAGTGCATGTTCAAGTTGCGCATCCTGCACCAAATACAGGCTATGCGGCCCGCGGGATAGCACGTCTTTGCGCACTTTCGAGTTCTGCAACAATGAGCCGCCAATGGTCAGCGCGGCTATCTCATCGTCATCTGTTGCAATCTGGCTTGCAGCTTCAATGGCATTGAGATCGAACTGGCTGATTTTGGCGTCGGCATTGTCGAAATTCAGGGTATATTCTGGAGTGACAACAATGTCCTGTTCTTCAGGCACCAGCTTAAAGCAGGTTATTATTTTCATGATTTCTCCTGTGAGTCGCATACGGAACCATCTCCGATGGAAGGTAAAAATGGCCTGAAAATAGTGTGCGATAGCGGTGCGGGGTTTTCGACGGAGCAAGCTGTTTTCCTTGCCAACAATCTTGCAAAAAAAATGCGATCGCTAAAACAAAAGTGCAATTTGCGGCAATGTTGTTATTCCATGACCGTACAATCTTGCATTCAGTGTAAATAATCTTGTTTAGCTCTCGCTAAACGCGGTTGTATAACCGCAATACACGCCGTATTTTATCCGGCATATATTGTTTTTGCTTGCTCATGGAATAAGGAGGTTGTCATGTATCAACGCTGTTTTGATAACGCCAGCGAAACGCTGTTTGTCGCCGGTAAAACGCCACGGCTTTCACGTTTTGCATTTAGCGATGATCCAAAATGGGAGTCCGGACATCACGTTCATGACAATGAAACCGAGTTGATTTACGTCAAGAAAGGGGTAGCAAGGTTTACCATCGATTCTTCGTTATATGTCGCGCATGCCGATGACATTGTGGTGATAGAACGTGGCAGGCTGCATGCGGTGGCCTCTGACGTTAACGATCCGGCAACGACGTGTACCTGTGCGCTGTACGGCTTTCAGTTTCAGGGGGCTGAGGAAAATCAGCTACTGCAACCGCATTCTTGCCCGGTAATTGCCGCAGGGCAGGGAAAAGAAGTCATTAAAACCTTATTTAATGAGCTAAGTGTGATTTTGCCGCAAAGTAAAAATAGCCAAACATCTTCGTTATGGGACGCATTTGCCTATACGTTAGCAATTCTTTACTACGAAAACTTTAAAAATGCTTATCGTTCGGAGCAGGGGTATATTAAAAAAGATGTTCTGATAAAAGATATTCTTTTCTATCTGAATAATAATTATCGCGAAAAAATCACTTTAGAGCAGTTATCGAAAAAATTTCGTGCCAGCGTCAGTTATATTTGCCATGAATTTACCAAAGAGTATCGTATTTCCCCTATTAACTATGTTATTCAACGGCGTATGACGGAAGCGAAATGGTCACTCACCAATACTGAATTATCACAGGCAGAGATCTCCTGGCGTGTGGGTTATGAAAATGTCGATCACTTTGCCAAACTGTTTTTGCGCCATGTCGGCTGTTCGCCCAGCGATTACCGCAGGCAATTTAAAAACTGTTTTGCGGAACAAGAAATCCTATCTGAATTTCCTCAACCAGTAAGTCTTGCCGGATAAATCTGGCGGCGCAGTTTGTTAAGAAGCTGCGCCGCCTGCAGATTATTTGTTCTGATAATCTTTCAGGATCTGCCGACCTGCTACGTAAATCATAATTTCGTCTGTACCGCCGCCGATACGTTCACAACGGACATCACGCCAGAAGCGGGAGACGCGCGCCTCATCGGTATAGCCCAGACCGCCCATGATTTGAATCGCATCATCAATAACTTCCATTGCGGTACGTGCGCAGTACAGTTTTGCCAGCGCCGCGCTGGTGCGCAGTGACTGATGCTGATCGGCTTGCCATGCCACTTTCAACACCATGTTGCGCATGTTGTCGATCTTAATCGCCATCAGCGCCAGTTTTTCCTGGATCATCTGGTTATGACCAATGGGCTTACCAAAAGCGATACGTTGGTTGGCATAGCGTGCGGCATCTTCAAAGGCACACTCGGCAAAGCCGGTGCTTCGCGCGGCGTTGATCAGGCGTTCCATCTCAAAGTTGTACATCACATTGAGGAAACCCATTCCTTCTTCGCCCACCATGTCGCTCTCTTCAACTTCCACGTGTCGAGATAGACTTCGCAGGTGCTGAGCATATGCCAGCCGATTTTATGCAGCGGGTTAATCTTAATGCCGGGCTTACTGGAGTCGACCCACCACAGGGTGAAGGCTTTTTTGGGATCTTTCGGTTCTGGATCGCGCGCCAGCACCAGCATATATGGGTACTCTTTCGCGCCGGTAATAAAGGTTTTCTGGCCGTTGATGTAAACCTTGCCATTTTTACGCGTGTAAGTGGTAGTGGCACTGTTATTGTCTGAGCCTGCGCCTGGTTCCGTCAACGCCAGGGCATAGGCGGGATCACCCGTTTCCAGGGTGCTCTCTGCCGTTTTACGTAGCTGCTCAGCAGAACCGAAACGGCGCATGCTGTGAATACATTGACCGTTGGTAATCAAAAATGCCGGAGCACCGCATTTTGACACTTCCATCAGCGCCAGCATTTGGGTGACGTAATCCGCAGGGATACCACCAAATTCTTCCGGCACGCCAAGCATGGAAATACCGTTATCCGCCAGTGCCCGCATAAATTCACGCGGGTATGTCCCGTTTTGATCGCAGGTGCGGAAATACTCTTCCGGGAAGTTGGTCGTAATCAACTCGCGAATACTGGCCAGCAGCAGTTCTTGTTCTTCAGTTAAAGAAAAATCCATCGTGATACTCCTGTTAATGAGCCGCTTCAGGCAGGACAAAACCCATCGCCGCATCGATAAATAATCTTTCGTCCATCAGTTTGAGTTCTGGTGAAATCACTGGGGTGAAATCCATTTTGTCGAGAATATCTTTTTGTAAATCGACGCCAGGGGCGATTTCGATTAAATGCAGGCCGTCTTCTTTCAGCGTGAATACTGCGCGCTCAGTGATATAACGAACATCCAGCCCTCGCTCGAGAGCGATTTTTCCGCTGAAAGTAATTTCCGGTAGTTCCCGAATAAATTTCTTCACCCGTCCTTCCTGGACGATATTTAATTTGCCGTCGGTAATTTCTGTTTTTAAACTGCCCGCAGTTAATGTGCCGCAGAAAACGATTTTCTTCGAAGTGGCACTGATATCAATAAATCCACCGGTGCCCATGATTTTACCATTGAATTTATGCACGCCGACGTTACCGTGCTGGTCGACTTCAGCAAAACTCAAATAACAAACATCCAGACCGCCACCGTGATAAAAATCAAACTGGGACGTCATATCCAGAATGGCACGGGTATTCACGTTCGCGCCAAAGGCGATCCCCTGTGAAGTAATTCCGCCAATCGGACCTGTTTCTACCGTCAGAATAAAGTCATCAGCACAACCTTCTTCCCGGGCGACCAGGCCAATGCCGTCAGCAATACCGACGCCGACATTCCCCACCGCGCCTTTGCGCATTTCGAATAATGCGCGCCGCGCAACTAATTTACGTTGGTTTAGGGGTAGGCTAAGTTTGGTGCTGTCATCAAGGGTGAAGTCACCAGAAATAAAGCGGTTAACCGGCGCACCGCCATACAGTTGGGTTTGATCCGGATCGACTACCACAATATCCACCAGATAACCCGGAATACGGACAGATTTAGGATGCAGCGTGGCTTTCTTAACCATCTTCTGCACCTGCATCATCACAATACCGCCGTTATTGTGCACCGCCTGAGCAATAACCAATGCGTCGAGATACATCACCTCATCTTCAAAGGTGGCGTAGCCTTCGCTGTCGCAGGTGGTGGCGCGAATAAAGGCGATATCCGGCGCAATCGCTTTGTAATAGAGATATTCTTTGTTATCAAACTCGACCAGTTTAATCAGGTCTTCTTTAGTGACTTCATTCAGTTTGCCGCCTTGCTGGCGTGGATCGACAAATGTTCCGATGCCAATATCACTAATAATACCAGGCTGGTGGGCTGCGGCGGCGCGTAAGGTTTGTGTAAGTACACCTTGTGGATAGTTATAAGCAATAATTTTATTTTGTTCTGCGAGATCAGAAATACGCGGCGATTGTCCCCAGTGACCGCATAATGCCCATTTCACCAGACCTTCTTGTGCCAGCGGACTAATACCACGGTCGGCGCGATCGCCAAGCCCTGTTGGACTAATAATCGATAAATTACGTGGTGTTTGAGTCTGTTTATATTTATCAGCAAGAGCAGTAATTAACGTGGTGGCTTCCAGAATACCGCCGCCAGCGCCTAACACACAAAGTGTTGCGTCGTCGGGAATATAATTCACCGCTTCCTGTGCCGACAGGACCGGCACTCGTCCATTAATACGAGGTGGTTTTACAGGTTTCATTGTTAATTCCTGATTCAGATGTGATTTTCCCTACGCCAGATGGAGAATTAGCGCACAGAGACTCACGAAATATTTTTATTAAATACGGTTAAAAATACTTTTTTCATTTCGGCGGGGGAGGATATTCCCGCCGAAATATTATTGCTTATGCCTGATGTAAAATAGTTAATACCGTGCGCAAATCATTTACCGAGATTTGCCCTGGCGCAGAGGCTTTTTTTACCGCACCAAAAGTTGCCGCTGACCCAAATACTTCACCAGCCAGACGAGAAATTACGCCAGTTTTTGCCATTGACATCGTGATGATTGGACGATCGGCATACTGCTCCTGCATCTCCAGGGTCGCAGCAAGCAACGTCAGCACATCGCTGGTACTTTGCGGCATCAGCGCAATCTTAGGAATATCGGCATCGAAGGACTGCATTTTACGCAGACGGGCAATGATTTCTTCGGCTTCCGGCGTTTTATGGAAGTCGTGGTTGGACATGACAACTTTCACATCATGCGCGTGGGCGTAGGCGACGGTTTCTTTAACCTGATCATCACCGGTAAATAACTCCAGATCGATCATATCAACCAGGCCGCTGCCGATGGCTGCACGATTGAGTGCAATATAAGCCTCGGTGGAAATCGCCTGCTCGCCGCCTTCTTTGGCACTGCGGAAGGTAAACAGCAGCGGTTTTTCTGGCATGGTTTCACGGAGAATTTTTGCCGCTGCCATGACAGACTCCACATTGGAGAGGTCGGCATAGTGGTCAACACGCCATTCCAGAATATCAAAGTCCGCTTCACGATAGGCGAGAGCTTCGGATTTCACGCTGGCGATATCTTTCGCCATCAGCGAGACGATGATTTTAGGTGCGCCCGTACCAATGACGAGATCTTTTACAGTTACGGTTTTCATTTTTTACCCTTTCTGCACGCGGTCAGCCTGTCAGGCACCGAACCCCATGACCTGTTTAACATATTCCAGAGGGAAATCTTTGCCAGTCCATAACGTGAACTGTTCAGCCCCTTGCCACAACAACATGCCGTATCCATCAATCGTTTTGCAACCAGCTTGTTGCGCCTGCTGCAATAACTTCGTCATATGCGGGTTATACACGCATTCAGTGACCAGAAGTCCCGGATGTAACAGACTGATATCATTAACCAATGATTCATTCTCAAGGGGTTTCATACCCACTTTTGTGCCATTGGTTAAAATGTCGGCGGAAGCCAGGGCTTCAGCAAAGGCTTGCTGATCGGCGAGATCGGTGACTGTCACGACGCAATCGGTGTTTTCGTTAACCCGCTGCGCGAAGGCGAGGGCTTTATCGAAGAACTCATCCCGACGGTTAAAGAGTTTAATTTCTTTTAAACCTTCAATTGCCCCCTGCGCGCCAATCGCCGTTGAGGCACCTCCGGCCCCTAACAGCACCATCGTTTTGCCTTTGATATCAAAACCGCTCTCTTTAATGGCGCGAATATGGCCCGTGCCGTCGGTGTTATAGCCACGCAGATAGCCATCATCATTAACGATGGTGTTGATGGCACCCACCAGTTTGGCCGCTGGCGTTAATTCATCAACATATTCACACGCCAGTTGTTTGTTCGGCATCGATACACCAGTTCCGCGCATTTTGAGGGCTTTTAATCCTTCAATTGCTCCGGGAAAGCTATCGTTATCCACTTCGAAGGCCATATAGGTAAATGGCAATCCCGCTTTTTCTAAGGCTTTATTCTGCATTTCGGGCGATAAACTGTGCCGGATAGGATAGGCCATCAACCCAATCAATTCGTATTTTGCGGTAACATCCATAATTAACTCCTTTAACCTCTATGCTTAATTGTGTTTAACCGGGTGCTAAATTTACGCTCGCCAAACCGCACATCATTTTCAGGAATAATGAAAACGCGGTAATAGCGCATAAAAACAATAATTGCGGTAATCAGGGCCAGCAGCGCGAAAGTAAAATCGAGAGCAATGATATATTGCAGGCCGATGTTCGACAGATAACCGGTAATCAGCGGAATAACAAAGTTAGCCAGTCCACCCATCATCATATATATACTGGTGACTTTGGCTTTGCTTTTGGGGAAAAACTCTGACATGACCGAAACGCCGAGCTGTAAAATGCCGCCAGCCGCTGAGAAACCGATAACAAAGGCTCCGGCATTACACACCAATGGAGAAGGGTACAGGTAGATAATGGCAGCTGTTATTGTTGCCAGTGCAGAGTTAAATACATTAGCCCAGATGGGCCGGACCATTTTTTTCAGTAGTGCGGCAAAAATAAAGACACAGACCAGCGAACCCATACTGTAATAAGAGATGGTTTTTAATGCCTCAGCTTCTGACATACCAGCAAAAGCCATCGCATATTTGGGCATCCACACCACAATCACATAAAAGGTCGAGAATGCGGCTACACCGAACATTACCGATGAAACACCTTCCAGCCAGACTAATGGTTTGCTGTTCATTTGTGGTAATTCATGAGCTACGCTGGCGTCCACCAACTGGCTGGGGAATTTGCTTTTCAACAGCATCAACGTGATCAGTAAAAATAGGATGCCTGGAATAATCAGCCCATAGCCGTACCAGATGTTATTGAGCAACATATAGCTCACTAGCATTGGGTAGAACATTTGTCCGAATGACACCATCGCTTTAACCAGTATGACCGCCGAACCAGAGGCTTTCGGAAAGCATTCCATGAGCGCAGGGTAGCCACCCGTATCCAGCGCTGAGTTAGCGATACCTACGCACACTGCCAGACAGTAGGCGAGAGTTAAATTCGGGCAAGCGGGAATACCAAAGAAGAATAGCAGATACATTATTACTGCCATTAATATTACCGCCCGACGACCAAACTTATCGGAGATCACACCGAAGAATAAAATACTGATCAATCGGCCCAGACCGATACCGGAAATTAAATAGGCAATGCCCGCGTTGTCAGTGGAAAACTTTTCTGCCAGAGATGACATATTTTGGGCAAGCGTTATAACACTAATGCCGTGCAGGAAATAGCTGAAGTAAATACAAAGAACAGCCAGGATAAATGGCGTGCTGAAAGCCTTATTTTGAGACATTTTCACAGCTCCTTGCTGAAAGATAATTTCGTTACCGTACGTATTGTTCTCCGACGGTTTACATAATTACTATACTGAAGATGATTTTCCCTGGGTACATGGCATAAAGTTTATGTTTCCAGGAATATTGCATGTCATAGTTTGTTTTTTATCGCGATTTTCCTTAGTTGGCGCAGAAAGAGTTATTTATCCGTAAGATCTTGCATGACCTGAAAAGAATATTGCATTACCCACCCGGAGCGACATTTTCCTTTAGCGAGTGATGCCACGTTTCTTTGCGGCTGCGTAAGCCGATAAACAGTGCCAGTAAAAAGCCGATGGCAGCGATGGCGGTATCGAACCACATAATATCGGCAATACTTCTTTGGGACAGATGAGCCGTAATCAACGGAATAGTAAAGGTCGCAATACTGCCCGCACTGTAATAGATCCCTGTAGCTTTACCTTTAGCGTAGGGGAAACGTTCAGCCATTAATGTCAGGCCAATTTGCACAACACCTCCAGCAGAGGTAAAACCAATGACAAAAGCAAATATTATCACCACATAAAATGTGGGATGCAGACAGACGGTAAACAGAGCAATAAATGAGATAAAGGTGTACAGCATCAGTAATGTTGTTGGGCGAACGGTATTACGAATGAGTGGAGCGGTAATAAATACACAAAGCAGCGAACCCACGGTGTAGATACTGAGTAGTTTGATCGACATAGTGTATGACATGCCTGCAACAAATTGTCCGTACTGTGCCAGCCACTGGCTAACCAGATAAAAGGTTGCCATTGAGATATAGCCATATAAGGTATAACTGGCTAAATCGATAATTGAACAGCGATGTTCCGTAGAGTTGGTGGCTTTCTCTATGACAGGTAAGCGACGACCCGGATGGGGTGGGAACGTACAACGGTATAAAAACAGAGCGTTAATAAACATAATGCCTGCGGCAATCATAAAGGACCAGCCGAACCACAGTTCAGCCCACACTAACAGGCTGATGATTAGCGGTAATAAAAATTGCCCGCTGGAAACAAATGCTTTAATTAAAATATTAGCTGTACCCGGTGAACGTGGAAAAGCTTCCATCAAACTGGGATAGGTGCCTGCATCGAGAAAACTGTTTGCCATTCCCGCCAGAAAGCCCAAACCATAAGCGATAATGATGTTATTGGTGTGCAGGATGCCAAAAAAGAAGGCCATATAGCAGCACATCCCGAGCATGATAAAAGGGCGGCGACCAAAGCGATCGGATAATAATCCTGCAAAAAGCAAGACACTTAATCGACCAATACCCAGCGATGAGATAACTATTGAGACGCCTGCGGCATTAGTCTGCCAAAGCGTCTCCAGCGAGGCCATATTCAGGCTCATCAAAATGACGCCCATACCATGCACCAGGTAATTAAAATACAACCCAAGTGCGGTAGGGAAATAGGGATTTTTCATAGGTTCTACTTAGCAAAGGTGCTTTAAAAAGTGAAGCGATGTTGTGTCAGCATCCGTTCATTATTGTTGTAACAACGACAATTCCTTTCTTTGGAAAATTAACAAAGGCGCTCCAGATCGTGTGCATATAATTCAGCGGCTACCGATTGATAGATCTTCCAGTCAATAAAATTGCCATCAGGGTAGACACGTTGAAACGCGGTTAAGTCAGGGAAAAAACGCATGGTGTTGTTGCCGATGCGGTTATTTATTTTCTCTATGATGGCATGAAGATGTTTTTTTCGTTGCTGTCGCATAGCCAACAGTTGCTCGACCACACGATCAGGAATGGCGCATTTGCCATTTTCCCACTGATGCCAGCTTTCACTGTCAGCGGTCTGGGCAATCCAGGTCGCGCATTCATCAATAGTCATGGCAAAAATATGGCGAAGAGCCTGGAGTTCATAAGCGTTCATCGTGTAATGGCTGCATGAAATAAACAATAAAATATAAATAACATTATCAGCCTGCCGACGGCTTGAAGAGAGTCACAGTATCTTGTGCAACATTATTGGAAAGAGTGAGGGGCGAGGTAGCGAAGCGGAAAAATGTTAAAAAAAAGCCCATCGTGGGAGATGGGCAAAGACTACACACAGCAATTCGTTGTTTCACTCAGGGGATTTCCATGCTTATAAATCAATATGTTGATTTATAACCGTGAGCTAATAGTAGGCATACGGACTTTTTGCGTCGATCAGATTCGTCTCATTAGTTTAAAAACTGTAAAGAATTTGCGACAGGTACTACCAGCTGAATGGCGGTAAGCAGGAAAATATAGTGAAGAGCAAGTAAATATCAATTAGCGGTGGTTAACAATCAGGCGGCAGAACCGCCTGATGAGAAATTACTTATTCGGTTTCTCGATTTCGCCAAGTTCTTCGAGAACTTCTTCCGGTTGGTCAGTCGGCGGTGGGACTTCTTCCACCCACGCGGCAAAAAGACGCCAGGAAACGGCTAACAGAACCGGACCAATAAACAGACCGATCATGCCGAAAGCAATCAAACCACCAATAACGCCAGAGAGAATCAGGATCAGCGGTAAATCGGCACCCATGCGAATTAACATTGGGCGGATGACGTTATCCAGCGTGCCAACCACACCACTCCATACCAGTAATACCGTGCCCCAGGTGGTATCGCCGGTCCAGTAGAGCCAGATAATCGCCGGAATCAGCACCGGCAGCGGGCCAAGTTGGACAAGGCAGGAGAGGATCATTAACACCGTGAGCAAAGTTGCATAAGGTACGCCGGATACCGCGAGGCCGATACCGCCAAGCACTGCCTGTACTAACGCTGTCACCACAACACCCAGCGCCACTGCGCGGATAGCTTGTGCCGCCAGCAGCACGGCGGCATCTCCACGAACGCCTGCCAGACGGGTTGCAAAATGGCGAATGCCTTGCGCCACTTGTTCACCGCGCCAGTACAGCAGGGCGCTGAAGAGAAGCATCAGCGCACAATGCACCATAAAGCGCCCGATATGCGCCGCCTGCCCAACGAACCAGGTGGTGGTGGTGCCAATATAAGGACGGACTTTGGCCATGATCGCCGTGCCTCCCATATCCAGCAAGTTGTGCCAGCCTGCGTACAGCTTCGTGCCAATCACCGGTATGGTATTAAGCCACGCCAGATCGGGTAACGTCATGTCACCGCTGGAAATGGCTTTAATAAGCGGGCCGCTGCCGTCGACGATACTGTTAACCAGCAAAGCAATAGGGATGATAAACACCATCACTAATAACAGCGTCATCACCAGAACGGCGAGAGAGCGGCGGCCAAACATGATCTTTTGCAAACGTAACAATACCGGCCAGGTGGCGATAACCACCGTACCGGCCCATGCGAAGCCGAGAATAAAGGGTTGAACAATCCACAGACATGCCACAATCATGATGGCTAAAAACAGCACCGAAAGCAGAATTTGTGCGACATCCCTGGGCTGACGAACATTTACCATAACTACTTTTCACCTTTTTTGTGCGTCAAATCGTCGACGCGACGTGAACACGCGAAACTCACCTGCATAATGATGAGCAATTTCAGCGGTTTTTAACAGGCCGATTCTGCCCTTAATTCTCATGGGCGTGTTAGAAAAAAATGTGGTACAACAACTCAGGCAACACGCAAACGATTTACTCGTCGTATTTCAAGTTGCATGTGCTGCGGCTACGTTCGTTCACCCCAGTCACTTACTTTTGTAAGCTCCTGGAGTTCACTCGCTTGCCGCCTTCCTGCAACTCGAAATCCATAGAGTAAACAAACATCACCTTTCAGTGCGCTATTGCAGCCGCCTGAAAGAATAGTGTATCGACCTACATCACAGACCGCAGGAAAGGGTCAATATAATGATTCCACAGATTTCCCAGGCACCCGGCGTCGTTCAACTGGTGCTTAATTTTTTGCAAGAGCTGGAGCAACAGGGTTTTACCGGCGATACGGCGACAAGTTATGCCGATCGTCTGACAATGTCGACCGACAACAGTATTTACCAACTTCTCCCCGATGCGGTGGTATTTCCGCGTTCAACCGCAGATGTGGCGCTGATCGCCCGTCTTGCCGCGCAGGAACGCTATTCATCGCTGATCTTTACCCCGCGAGGTGGTGGCACCGGCACTAACGGTCAGGCGCTCAACCAGGGGATTATTGTTGATATGTCCCGCCATATGAACCGCATCATCGAAATTAACCCTGAAGAGGGGTGGGTGCGCGTGGAAGCTGGGGTGATAAAAGATCAACTCAATCAGTATTTGAAACCATTCGGCTACTTTTTTGCGCCAGAACTTTCGACCAGCAACCGGGCAACGCTCGGTGGGATGATCAATACCGATGCATCCGGTCAGGGATCGCTGGTCTATGGCAAAACGTCAGATCACGTACTTGGCGTACGCGCGGTGTTGTTGGGGGGCGATATTCTCGATACGCAACCTTTACCCGTCGAACTGGCAGAAACGCTGGGTAAAACCAATACCGCAATCGGGCGAATTTATAACACGGTTTATCAACGTTGCCGTCAGCAACGCCAGTTAATTATCGACAACTTCCCCAAACTTAACCGTTTTCTGACGGGTTACGATCTGCGTCATGTCTTTAACGATGAGATGACTGAGTTCGACCTTACGCGCATTCTGACGGGTTCAGAAGGGACGCTGGCCTTTATTACCGAAGCGCGGCTGGATATTACGCCCTTGCCTAAAGTGCGCCGTCTGGTGAACGTCAAATATGACTCTTTTGACTCCGCGCTGCGTAACGCGCCGTTTATGGTTGAGGCGCGGGCGCTTTCGGTAGAGACGGTGGACTCAAAAGTGCTGAATCTGGCGCGGGAAGATATTGTCTGGCATTCCGTCAGCGAGTTGATTACCGATGTGCCTGACAAAGAAATGCTCGGGCTGAACATTGTGGAATTTGCCGGTGATGATGAGACGCTGATTGATGAGCGGGTAAATGCACTCTGTGCGCGGTTGGATGAACTGATTGCCAGCCAACAGGCAGGTGTGATTGGCTGGCAGGTGTGCCGCGAACTGGCGGGTGTTGAACGTATCTATGCGATGCGCAAAAAAGCCGTTGGTCTGCTTGGCAATGCCAAAGGTGCCGCTAAGCCAATTCCGTTTGCTGAGGATACCTGCGTACCGCCGGAACATCTGGCCGATTATATTGCTGAATTTCGCGCGCTGCTCGACAGCCACGGCTTAAGCTACGGTATGTTCGGTCACGTCGACGCAGGTGTCTTGCACGTCCGTCCGGCACTGGATATGTGCGATCCACAACAAGAGATTTTGATGAAGCAAATCTCTGATGACGTGGTGGCGCTGACTGCGAAATACGGTGGTTTGTTGTGGGGCGAGCACGGCAAAGGTTTTCGTGCCGAATACAGCCCGGCGTTTTTTGGAGAGGAACTTTACGGCGAATTACGTAAAGTCAAAGCGGCATTTGATCCACAAAACCGGCTCAACCCAGGGAAAATTTGCCCACCGGAAGGTATCGACGCGCCTATGATGAAAGTGGATGCGGTGAAGCGTGGCACATATGACCGGCAGATCCCCATCGCGGTACGCCAGCAGTGGCGTGGTGCAATGGAGTGTAACGGCAACGGTTTATGCTTCAACTTTGATGCCCGCAGTCCGATGTGCCCGTCGATGAAGATTACCCAGAACCGGATTCATTCACCGAAAGGGCGCGCAACGCTGGTGCGTGAATGGCTGCGTTTGTTGGCAGATCGCGGCGTTGACCCACTCAAACTGGAACAGGAACTGCCTGAATCCGGTGTCAGTCTGCGGACGTTAATTGCCCGTACGCGTAATAGCTGGCATGCGAATAAAGGCGAATATGATTTCTCGCACGAAGTGAAAGAGGCGATGTCGGGCTGCCTGGCCTGTAAAGCGTGTTCGACTCAGTGCCCCATCAAAATTGACGTGCCGGAGTTTCGTTCTCGCTTTCTGCAACTCTATCACACCCGTTATTTGCGCCCCCTGCGCGACCACCTCGTCGCCACGGTCGAGAGCTACGCACCGCTGATGGCTCGTGCACCGAAGACTTTTAACTTCTTCATTAACCAGCCGCTGGTGCGCAAACTCTCGGAAAAACATATCGGCATGGTTGATTTGCCACTGCTGTCGGTTCCCTCGCTGCAACAACAAATGGTGGGGCATCGCTCGGCAAACATGACGCTGGAACAGCTTGAAGCTCTCAATGCAGAGCAGAAAGCGCGCACGGTGTTGGTGGTGCAGGACCCCTTTACCAGCTATTACGATGCGCAAGTGGTGGCGGATTTTGTCCGTCTGGTCGAAAAATTAGGTTTCCAGCCTGTGTTACTGCCATTTTCGCCAAATGGCAAAGCCCAGCATATTAAAGGCTTTCTTAATCGTTTTGCGAAGACGGCGAAAAAGACGGCGGATTTCCTCAACCGTGTGGCGAAGCTGGGGATGCCAATGGTGGGCGTCGATCCGGCGCTGGTACTTTGTTATCGCGATGAATATAAACTGGCTCTGGGCGAGGAGCGTGGCGAGTTTAAGGTCTTACTGGCGAATGAATGGTTGGCAAGCATACTTGAGTCTCAGCCAGTGGCTACAGTCAGCGGTGAATCATGGTATTTCTTTGGTCACTGTACCGAGGTTACCGCCTTGCCGGGCGCGCCAGCACAATGGGCGGCGATATTTGCCCGTTTTGGCGCGAAACTGGAAAATGTCAGTGTGGGTTGCTGCGGCATGGCAGGGACTTACGGACATGAAGCGAAAAATCATAAAAACTCGCTCGGGATCTATGAGTTATCCTGGCATCAGGCGATGCAGCGACTGCCGCGTAACCGCTGTCTGGCGACCGGATATTCCTGTCGCAGCCAGGTAAAACGGGTTGAAGGCACGGGGGTACGCCATCCTGTGCAGGCTTTACTGGAGATTATTAAATGATATGGAAACGAAAAATCACCCTGGAAGCACTGAATGCAATGGGTGAAGGAAACATGGTGGGGTTGCTGGATATTCGCTTTGAACATATTGGTGATGACACGCTTGAAGCGACAATGCCAGTAGACTCGCGGACAAAGCAGCCTTTCGGGCTGCTGCATGGAGGTGCGTCCGTGGTGCTGGCTGAAAGTATCGGTTCCGTTGCCGGTTATTTATGTACCGAAGGTGAGCAAAAAGTGGTTGGTCTGGAAATCAATGCTAATCATGTTCGCTCGGCACGAGAAGGGCGGGTACGCGGCGTATGTAAACCGTTGCATCTCGGTTCACGTCATCAGGTTTGGCAGATAGAAATCCTCGATGAGAAAGGGCGTTTGTGCTGTTCGTCACGATTGACGACAGCCATTTTGTGACGTTGTCACCAGAAAAATGTGACGCATATTGCTTTTGGTCATTATCTGCACAGTAAACGGTGGTATACTGTGCAGGTCTTGTCTAAAAGCGAGGATGCTATGTCTACTCAACTTGATCCCACCCAACTGGCCATTGAATTTTTACGCCGTGACCAGAGCAATCTTTCACCTGCCCAATATCTCAAACGTCTGAAACAACTAGAACTTGAATTTGCTGACCTGCTTACTCTCTCTTCTGCTGAATTAAAAGAAGAAATCTACTTTGCCTGGCGTTTGGGCGTGCATTGATCCTGACGTAATGCCGCGAGTTCGCCAAATCGGCCTGGATTAATCTTCGTCCAGGTTCGAGGGCCTTCTTAATACTGCTTATCTACCCGCCTGATAACGTTCAAAAATAATACAAATCGCAGTTTGTGCTAAAACAGCGGCTTAGCTTTATGAGACTATTCTTATCGCCCCTTCAAGAGCTAAGCCACTGTGAGTGCCGGAGATAAGCGCCGGATGGGGTAGAAACCCTTAAGCCTGTGATGCACAGACTTAAGGGTTTTCTTATTTCTGAACGCTGCACTTTTTTACCTATCTCTTAAATAGTCATTTTCAATACAACTTTTTCTTTTTCATCACAGCCTTAATGCTCCTTAGATAATAATCATTATCTAACAATGAGATACCTAATTCTTAGCGTGCCTGTTAACCCACACATCAGGGTCTATGCTTATTAAAAGCAGGCAAAAAGCATGTTTTACGGTAAAGCCCCTGCGTTTGCTGGGTTGAACTGATAATCATTATCACTAACATGCTGTTATACGCTGAAAGCGATGAAGTGAGGTAAATCGATGGACATGCATTCAGGAACCTTTAATCCACAGGATTTCGCCTGGCAGGGCTTAACGCTGACACCTGCTGCCGCGGTCCACATCCGTGAGCTGGTGGCAAAGCAACCAGGTATGGTCGGCGTGCGCTTAGGCGTGAAGCAAACGGGCTGCGCGGGCTTTGGCTATGTGCTCGACAGTGTTAGCGAGCCAGACAAAGACGATCTGCTGTTTGAACATGACGGCGCGAAGCTGTTTGTCCCGCTGCAAGCGATGCCGTTTATTGATGGCACGGAAGTCGATTTCGTTCGTGAAGGACTTAATCAGATATTCAAATTTCACAACCCGAAAGCCCAGAATGAATGTGGCTGTGGCGAAAGCTTTGGGGTATAGGCGGTACTATGTCTCGTAATACAGAAGCAACTGACGATGTCAAAACCTGGACCGGCGGCCCGCTGAATTATAAAGAAGGCTTCTTCACCCAGTTAGCCACCGATGAGCTGGCAAAGGGGATAAACGAAGAGGTGGTGCGCGCAATTTCGGCGAAGCGTAATGAGCCGGAGTGGATGCTGGAGTTTCGTCTCAATGCCTATCGCGCATGGCTGGAGATGGAAGAGCCGCACTGGCTGAAAGCGCACTACGACAAGCTGAATTATCAGGATTACAGCTACTATTCGGCACCATCGTGCGGTAATTGTGACGACACTTGCGCGTCTGAACCTGGCGCGGTGCAGCAAACTGGCGCGAACGCCTTTTTAAGTAAAGAGGTGGAGGCGGCGTTTGAGCAGTTGGGCGTTCCCGTGCGGGAAGGCAAAGAGGTGGCGGTGGATGCCATTTTCGACTCTGTTTCGGTTGCCACCACTTATCGCGAAAAACTGGCGGAGCAGGGAATTATTTTTTGCTCCTTTGGCGAGGCGATCCACGATCACCCGGAACTGGTGCGTAAATATCTCGGCACCGTGGTGCCGGGGAATGACAACTTCTTTGCCGCACTTAATGCGGCGGTAGCCTCTGACGGTACGTTTATTTATGTGCCTAAAGGCGTGTGCTGCCCGATGGAACTTTCCACCTATTTTCGTATTAACGCGGAAAAAACCGGGCAGTTTGAGCGCACCATTCTGGTGGCCGACGAAGACAGCTACGTCAGCTACATTGAAGGCTGTTCCGCTCCGGTGCGTGACAGCTATCAGTTACACGCGGCGGTGGTGGAAGTCATCATCCATAAAAACGCCGAGGTGAAATATTCCACGGTACAAAACTGGTTCCCTGGCGATAACAACACCGGCGGTATTCTCAACTTCGTCACCAAGCGTGCTTTGTGCGAAGGCGAAAACAGCAAAATGTCATGGACGCAATCAGAAACCGGGTCAGCGATTACGTGGAAATATCCCAGTTGCATTTTGCGCGGCGATAACTCCATCGGTGAGTTTTACTCAGTGGCACTGACCAGCGGTCATCAGCAGGCGGATACCGGCACCAAGATGATCCATATTGGTAAAAACACCAAATCGACCATCATCTCTAAAGGGATCTCAGCCGGACACAGCCAGAACAGTTATCGCGGCTTAGTGAAAATCATGCCGACGGCAACCAATGCACGTAACTTCACCCAGTGCGACTCAATGCTGATAGGCGCTAATTGTGGGGCGCATACTTTCCCGTATGTCGAATGTCGCAATAACAGCGCGCAACTGGAGCACGAGGCAACGACATCACGTATTGGTGAAGATCAACTGTTTTACTGCCTGCAACGCGGGATCAGCGAAGAAGACGCCATCTCGATGATTGTTAACGGTTTCTGCAAAGACGTGTTCTCGGAACTGCCGCTGGAATTTGCCGTTGAAGCACAAAAACTCCTCGCCATCAGTCTTGAACACAGCGTCGGATAAGGAATAAACATGTTAAGTATTAAAGATTTACACGTCAGCGTGGAAGATAAAGCTATCCTGCGCGGATTAAGCCTCGACGTTCGTCCCGGCGAAGTTCACGCCATTATGGGGCCAAACGGTTCTGGCAAAAGTACCTTATCGGCAACGCTTGCCGGACGCGAAGATTATGAAGTGACGGCTGGCACGGTTGAGTTTAAAGGCAAAGATTTGCTTGCGCTGTCGCCGGAAGAACGTGCAGGCGAAGGCATCTTTATGGCCTTCCAGTATCCGGTGGAAATTCCCGGCGTCAGTAACCAGTTTTTCCTGCAAACGGCACTTAATGCGGTGCGCAGCTATCGCGGCCAGGAAACGCTCGACCGCTTTGATTTTCAGGATTTGATGGAAGAGAAAATCGCTCTCCTGAAGATGCCGGAAGATTTATTAACCCGTTCGGTAAACGTTGGTTTTTCCGGCGGCGAGAAAAAGCGCAACGATATTTTGCAAATGGCGGTGCTGGAACCGGAGTTATGTATTCTTGATGAGTCGGACTCCGGGCTGGATATTGACGCATTAAAAGTGGTTGCCGATGGCGTGAACTCGCTGCGTGACGGCAAGCGTTCATTCATCATTGTTACGCACTACCAACGCATTCTCGACTACATCAAGCCTGATTATGTCCATGTGCTGTATCAGGGACGAATTGTGAAATCCGGCGATTTCACGTTGGTCAAACAACTGGAGGAGCAGGGTTATGGCTGGCTTACCGAACAGCAGTAACGCGCTGCAACAGTGGCATCACTTGTTTGAAGCTGACGGAGCGAAACGCTCCCCGCAAGCACAGCAGCATTTACAACAATTGCTGCGTACCGGACTGCCGACACGCAAACATGAGCACTGGAAATATACGCCGCTGGAAGGGCTGACCAATAGCCAGTTTGTCAGTATTGCGGGGGAGATATCCCCACAGCAGCGTGATGCCTTAGCGTTAACGTTAGACGCCGTGCGGCTGGTGTTTGTCGATGGACGTTACGTGCCCGCGCTGAGCGATGCAACTGAAGGCAGCGGATATGAAGTGAGCATTAACGACGATCGTCAGGGGTTACCCGACGCTATTCAGGCGGAAGTGTTTCTGCATTTGACGGAAAGCCTGGCACAAAGCGTGACGCATATCGCCGTGAAGCGCGGTCAACGACCGGCAAAGCCATTGCTGTTAATGCATATCACCCAGGGCGTGGCAGGTGAAGAGGTGAACACTGCCCATTACCGACATCATCTGGATCTGGCGGAAGGTGCCGAAGCAACGGTGATCGAACATTTTGTCAGCCTTAATGATGCTCGTCACTTCACCGGCGCACGGTTCACTATCAACGTCGCAGCGAACGCCCACTTGCAGCATATCAAGCTGGCGTTTGAAAACCCGGTCAGTCACCACTTTGCCCATAACGATTTGTTGCTGGCTGACGATGCCACCGCATTTAGCCACAGTTTCCTGCTGGGTGGCGCAGTGTTACGACACAACACCAGTACGCAACTCAATGGCGAAAACAGCACGCTGCGGATCAATAGCCTGGCGATGCCGGTGAAAAACGAGGTGTGTGATACCCGTACCTGGCTGGAACACAATAAAGGTTTTTGTAACAGCCGACAGTTGCACAAAACTATCGTCAGCGACAAAGGCCGCGCGGTATTTAACGGTTTGATCAACGTCGCGCAGCACGCCATCAAAACGGATGGTCAGATGACCAACAATAATTTGCTGATGGGAAAACTGGCGGAAGTGGATACGAAACCGCAGCTGGAAATCTATGCAGATGATGTGAAATGCAGCCACGGTGCGACGGTGGGGCGTATTGATGATGAACAGATGTTCTATCTGCGCTCGCGCGGGATCAATCGGCAAGATGCCCAGCAGATGATCATTTACGCCTTTGCTGCCGAACTGACGGAAGCACTGCGTGATGAGGGGCTTAAACAGCAGGTGCTGGCCCGAATCGGTCAACGGCTGCCAGGAGGTGCAAGATGACTTTTTCCGTCGACAAAGTGCGGGCCGACTTTCCGGTGCTTTCTCGTGAGGTAAACGGTTTGCCGCTGGCTTATCTCGACAGCGCCGCCAGTGCGCAGAAACCAAGCCAGGTGATTGACGCCGAGGCCGAGTTTTATCGTCATGGCTACGCGGCGGTGCATCGCGGTATTCATACCTTAAGCGCCCAGGCGACCGAGAAAATGGAGAACGTGCGCAAGCGGGCATCGTTGTTTATCAACGCCCGTTCGGCGGAAGAGCTGGTGTTCGTCCGCGGCACGACGGAAGGGATCAATCTGGTCGCCAATAGCTGGGGCAACAGCAACGTGCGAGCGGGCGATAACATCATCATCAGTCAGATGGAGCACCACGCTAACATTGTCCCCTGGCAGATGCTTTGTGCACGCGTTGGCGCAGAGCTGCGTGTGATCCCTCTCAACCCCGACGGTACGCTGCAACTGGAGACGCTGCCTACGCTGTTTGATGAGAAAACTCGCCTGCTGGCAATTACCCATGTTTCCAACGTGCTTGGGACAGAAAATCCGCTGGCAGAGATGATCACGCTTGCGCATCAACATGGCGCAAAAGTGCTGGTGGATGGCGCTCAGGCGGTGATGCATCATCCGGTGGATGTTCAGGCGCTGGATTGCGATTTTTACGTGTTCTCCGGGCATAAACTGTATGGCCCCACTGGAATTGGCATTCTTTATGTCAAAGAAGCCTTGTTGCAGGAGATGCCGCCGTGGGAAGGGGGCGGTTCTATGATCGCCACCGTCAGCCTGAGTGAAGGGACTACCTGGACCAAAGCACCATGGCGGTTTGAAGCCGGCACACCCAATACCGGAGGCATCATTGGTCTTGGCGCGGCACTCGAGTATGTTTCGGGGCTGGGGCTTAATAACATAGCCGAGTATGAACAGAATCTGATGCATTACGCGCTGTCACAGCTGGAGTCTGTACCGGATCTCACTCTCTATGGTCCACAGAACAGGCTTGGCGTTATTGCCTTTAATCTCGGCAAACACCACGCCTATGACGTCGGCAGTTTTCTTGATAACTACGGTATTGCAGTACGTACCGGACATCACTGCGCAATGCCATTAATGGCCTATTACAACGTCCCTGCTATGTGTCGGGCGTCGCTGGCCATGTATAACACCCATGAAGAAGTTGATCGTCTGGTGACCGGATTGCAACGTATTCATCGTTTGCTGGGATAACAGGGAGGCACTATGGCTGTATTGCCGGATAAAGAAAAATTGCTGCGTAATTTTTTACGCTGCGCCAATTGGGAAGAGAAATATCTCTACATTATTGAGCTGGGCCAGCGTCTGCCAGAATTACACGACGAAGACAGAAGCCCGCAAAATAGCATCCAGGGCTGCCAGAGTCAGGTATGGATTGTGATGCGTCAAAATGCGCAGGGAATTATTGAATTACAGGGCGACAGCGATGCGGCCATTGTGAAAGGGCTTATTGCGGTTGTCTTTATTCTTTACGATCAAATGACACCGCAGGATATTGTCAATTTCGATGTGCGCCCGTGGTTTGAAAAAATGGCGCTCACCCAACATCTCACCCCATCACGCTCACAAGGTCTGGAAGCGATGATTCGCGCAATTCGCGCCAAAGCCGCTGCACTTAGCTAAACTAAAGGGACAGCTTTCATCCGGTGGACTCACATTGCCGGGTGGTCAATGTTTACACTGGCCTGCACAGGAGTGTTTTGGTTTCAGGTGAACATAAGCGCCATCCGACGTTTCAGCGTGAGTCTCCGGCAAATACAGGAGGTTTACAATGAAACGCGCGTCTTTGCTTACACTCACGCTTATCGGCGCTTTTAGCGCCATCCAGGCTGCCTGGGCGGTTGATTATCCGCTACCACCAACCGGAAGCCGACTGGTTGGGCAAAATCAAACGTATACGGTGCAAGAAGGGGATAAAAACCTTCAGGCCATCGCCCGACGTTTTGATACTGCGGCAATGTTGATACTTGAAGCCAATAACACTATCGCTCCGGTGCCAAAACCCGGTACGACGATAACGATTCCTTCGCAACTGTTATTGCCTGATGCGCCGCGTCAGGGGATTATCGTTAACCTTGCAGAGCTGCGCCTTTATTATTATCCGCCGGGAGAAAATATCGTGCAGGTCTATCCGATAGGTATTGGATTGCAGGGGCTGGAAACGCCGGTGATGGAAACGCGTGTGGGGCAGAAAATCCCTAATCCAACCTGGACGCCAACGGCGGGCATTCGTCAGCGTTCGCTGGAGCGTGGCATTAAATTACCGCCCGTCGTTCCTGCCGGGCCAAATAACCCGCTAGGACGTTACGCACTGCGCCTCGCGCATGGTAATGGCGAATACCTCATTCATGGCACCAGTGCGCCGGACAGCGTCGGTTTGCGCGTCAGTTCAGGGTGTATTCGCATGAATGCACCGGATATTAAAGCCTTGTTCTCCAGCGTGCGGACGGGAACGCCGGTGAAAGTGATCAACGAACCGGTGAAATATTCTGTGGAGCCTAACGGGATGCGTTATGTGGAAGTGCATCGACCACTATCAGCAGAAGAACAGCAGAACGTTCAGACAATGCCTTACACACTGCCAGCAGGCTTCACGCAATTTAAAGATAATAAGGTTGTAGATCAGAAGTTAGTCGATAAAGCGTTGTATCGTCGGGCAGGGTATCCGGTTGCGGTGAGCAGTGGAGCAACTCCCGCAGCCAGCAATGCGCCTTCAGTAGAGTCAGCGCAGAATGGTGAACCAGAACAAGGGAATATGTTACGCGCGACGCAGTAGCGGTAAATGGCAGGCAAAAAAAATGGCGCACAATGTGCGCCATTTTTCACTTCACAGGTACTATTACTTGCGGTATTTAGTAGCCATGTTGTCCAGACGCTGGTTAGCACGAGCTGCGTCATCTTTAGCAGCCTGAACGTCGGAACGCATTGCGTTCACGTCGTTGCTCAGCTGGTCAACTTTAGCGTTCAGAGTCTGAACGTCAGAAGACAGCTGATCGATTTTAGCGTTGCTGGAGCAACCTGCCAGCAGAGTAGAACCCAGGATTACCGCGCCCAGTACCAGTTTAGTAGCTTTCATTATTAATACCCTCTAGATTGAGTTAATCTCCATGTAGCGTTACAAGTATTACACAAAGTTTTTTATGTTGAGAATATTTTTTTGATGGGAAGGCACTTATTTTTGATCGTTCGCTCAAAGAAGCATCGAACGCTGGGTTTTAGATAAAAAAATTGAGAGAAAACAGGATGCTTCCATCGGATTCATCTTAGATAAAGTGGGATTATATAGTGAAATCCGATTTGATTTTTTATTGCTTCTGGTTATCGATTAAATAAAAAAAGCGCCCATCAGGGCGCTTCGATATACAAATTAATTCACAAAAGCAATATTACAGGACGTGAACAGATGCGGTGTTAGTAGTGCCGCTCGGTACCAGTGCACCAGAAACCATAACTACGACGTCACCTTTGTGTGCCAGACCGCTCTGCAGAGCCAGTTCTTTACCCAGACGGTAGAAATCATCAGTAGAAGTGATTTCTTTAACCAGCTGCGGCACAACGCCTTTGCTCAGTACCAACTGATGAGCCGTTTTTTCGTTGGTGGTCAGTGCCAGGATGGTGGCATCCGGGAAGTATTTACGTACTGCACGAGCAGATTTACCGCCTTGGGTAGCAACCACGATCAGCGGAGCATCCAGTTTTTCAGCAGTTTCAACCGCGCCACGGCATACTGCTTCGGTAATGCGCAGTTTACGGTTGTCATTGTTGAACTCGAGACGGCTGTTCATCACGCGGTCGGTACGTTCGCAGATGGTCGCCATGATAGAAACCGCTTCCAGCGGGTATTTACCTTTTGCGGATTCACCAGACAGCATCACTGCGTCAGTACCGTCGAGGATGGCGTTTGCAACGTCACCTGCTTCTGCGCGAGTCGGGCGTGGGTTTTTGATCATGGAATCCAGCATCTGGGTCGCAGTGATAACGACTTTACGTGCACGGATACATTTTTCGATCATCATCTTCTGGGCGAAGATAACTTCTTCTACCGGGATTTCTACACCCAGGTCGCCACGCGCAACCATGATGCCGTCAGAGGCTTCGAGGATTTCGTCGAAGTTGTTGAGGCCTTCCTGGTTTTCGATTTTGGAGATGATTTGGATGTTTTCACCACCGTGTGCTTTCAGATGTTCACGGATTTCGATAACGTCAGAACGCTTACGAATAAAGGAAGCAGCAACAAAGTCTACGCCTTGTTCGCAACCAAAGATCAGGTCCTGTTTGTCTTTTTCAGCCAGTGCTGGCAGGGCAATGGAAACGCCTGGCAGGTTCACACCTTTGTTTTCGCCCAAGTCGCCGTTGTTCAGCACTTTACAGATAACTT
The DNA here is from genome assembly GCF_013369155.2 of Escherichia sp. 94.0001. Lineage (NCBI taxonomy): Bacteria > Pseudomonadati > Pseudomonadota > Gammaproteobacteria > Enterobacterales > Enterobacteriaceae > Escherichia > Escherichia sp. 94.0001. The sequence continues at coordinate 202,966 of NZ_JABWMS020000002.1, forward strand.
TGTTACCTTCAATGGCGGTAACTTCCATACCGATCAGACCATCGTCAACCAGTACGGTGTTGCCAACAGACAGGTCAGTAGTGAAACCTTCATACGTTACCGCAACCATTTCGCTGTTGCCGATAACAGATTTATCAGTGGTGAAAGTAAAGGTCTGACCCGCTTTCAGAGAAACGTCGTTACCGCCTTCCAGTTTCATGGTGCGGATTTCCGGACCTTTGGTATCAAGCAGGATAGCGGCGGTTTTACCGGTTTTGCTCATCACGTTGCGCAGATTCTGAATGCGCTGACCGTGTTCTGCATAGTCACCATGAGAGAAGTTCAGACGCATAACGTTCATGCCAGCGTCCAGCATTTTAGCTAACATCTCTTCAGATTCGGTTTTCGGTCCGATGGTGCAAACAATTTTGGTCTTTTTCATGACAGTCTTAGTCTTTAAGTTGAGAAGGATGGGAGAAACTTGCTTTCTGGGCGCACTGCCGGAAAGCGAATTCGGTATTACGAAAGTGGTGGTGCCTCGCTCTAAGGATAGGTGACATCGAAAAAGCGTGCAGAGGAATGTGTGCTTGTGTCTCAGCCCAACGTGAGTGCCTGTTTTTGAGTCGTTGAGTTCTACAGTCCAAAGTGCTGAAACCATTCAAGAGTCAATTGGCGCGCATTATACGCTGAAATTAATCCAAAAGGAAAACAAAAACAGCGTTTCAAAAAATATACAACTCGTTAGACAATAAATTGTTATCAAAGATTTAACGTTCCAGGGAAAACGTTACGCAAAAACTTCGCTGTTTGCGCAACGTCTGGAGTCAGCTTTGTCAGTGTGATGACGAGTGAAAATTCATTAGGTGTGCAAATACATCATCGCTAAATTGCTTCAGTTATAATAATTTATCGCGTTATTTGTATGATTTTCTTTGGTTTTTGTTTAATTGATTAGATTGATATATGCTGATAGCTGGCATGATAAATAGGTATAAATAATGGGAAATCGGACAAAAGAGGATGAACTGTACCGAGAGATGTGCAGAGTTGTCGGTAAAGTTGTGCTGGAAATGCGCGATCTGGGGCAGGAACCAAAGCATATTGTTATCGCAGGCGTATTACGTACAGCATTAGCCAATAAACGCATTCAGCGCAGTGAGCTGGAAAAGCAGGCGATGGAAACCGTCATTAACGCACTGGTTAAATGACCATTCAGGATGAGGCGGTAAGCTTCATCCTGATATTCTTAGTTCAGTTGCAGTCCAGTTAATCATTCTAAATAACAACTGCTGAAATTATACAAGTTTCGGTATGTATTTTAATTTATAGCGCTAATGTTATTTTTATTTTCTGTAATGAAAGTCATAAATAATTGTCGCTTAAGTTAAATTTATTTCAAATGATAATAAATATCAGTTCACTTATAATTTCTTGCTTTGTGATTTTAATTGATAACGATCAATGTTAAGAGCTCAGAATAATCACATTATTTTTCCTCCTAACCATAAAGGATTAGTTTATCAGCGTTAAATCTTTTCTCATACACTATCGGGTTAGGGAAAATATCTGGTGTTGGGGACAGAGTCAGCAGCGTATTAGTTGAATGCTTAATATCAGGCTGCTGAATTGTCAGCACTGTGTTTGCGAAGAGGATGCGAAATAAATGAACCCGGTTGATCGTCCACTATTAGATATTGGCTTAACGCGATTAGAATTCTTGCGTATATCAGGAAAAGGCCTTGCTGGTCTAACAATTGCCCCTGCGTTACTGTCACTTTTGGGTTGCAAACAGGAAGATATTGATAGCGGCACAGTAGGGTTGGTAAATACACCCAAAGGGGTGCTGGTGACCCAACGTGCGCGATGCACGGGTTGCCACCGCTGTGAAATCTCTTGTACCAACTTCAACGATGGCTCAGTAGGGACATTCTTCTCCCGTATCAAAATCCATCGCAATTATTTCTTTGGCGATAACGGGGTTGGCTCTGGTGGCGGCCTGTATGGCGATCTCAACTATACCGCGGACACCTGCCGTCAATGCAAAGAACCGCAATGCATGAATGTCTGCCCGATTGGTGCGATTACCTGGCAACAGGAAGAAGGCTGTATTACCGTCGATCATAAACGTTGTATTGGTTGTAGCGCCTGTACGACGGCATGCCCGTGGATGATGGCCACCGTAAATACCGAAAGTAAAAAATCCTCGAAATGTGTGTTATGCGGTGAATGCGCAAACGCCTGCCCAACAGGGGCGTTAAAAATTATCGAGTGGAAAGATATTACTGTGTGAATCTTGCAAAGGAAAAAATCATGGCTAACGGTTGGACAGGTAATATATTAAGAGTCAATCTCACGACAGGAAATATTACCCTCGAAGATTCCAGTAAGTTTAAAAGTTTTGTCGGTGGTATGGGCTTCGGCTACAAAATTATGTATGACGAAGTACCGCCAGGCACGAAACCTTTCGATGAAGCGAATAAATTAGTCTTTGCTACCGGCCCATTAACTGGATCTGGTGCCCCCTGCAGTTCTCGCGTAAATATCACCTCACTTTCTACTTTTACCAAAGGAAATTTAGTCGTCGATGCCCATATGGGGGGCTTTTTTGCAGCGCAAATGAAATTCGCTGGATACGACGTCATTATTATCGAAGGGAAAGCGAAAGCACCGGTATGGCTGAATATTAAAGATGACAAAGTTAGCCTGGAAAAAGCCGATTTCTTATGGGGAAAAGGGACGCGCGCAACTACGGAAGAGATTTGTCGATTGACCAGCCCTGAAACCTGTGTGGCGGCTATTGGTCAGGCTGGGGAAAACCTTGTTCCTCTCTCTGGCATGTTGAATAGCCGTAACCACAGCGGTGGTGCGGGAACTGGCGCAATAATGGGTTCGAAAAACCTGAAAGCGATTGCGGTTGAAGGGACGAAAGGGGTCAACATTGCCAATCGTCAGGAGATGAAGCGTCTCAACGATTACATGATGACTGAACTTATCGGTGCGAATAACAACCATGTCGTGCCAAGTACGCCGCAATCGTGGGCAGAGTATTCAGATCCCAAATCACGTTGGACAGCACGTAAAGGGCTGTTTTGGGGCGCGGCTGAAGGTGGTCCGATTGAAACGGGGGAAATTCCGCCAGGCAATCAGAACACGGTCGGCTTTCGTACCTATAAATCCGTTTTTGACTTAGGTCCGGCGGCAGAGAAATACACAGTAAAAATGAGCGGCTGCCACTCTTGCCCGATCCGTTGTATGACCCAAATGAATATTCCTCGGGTGAAAGAGTTTGGCGTGCCCAGCACAGGTGGTAACACTTGTGTTGCAAACTTTGTCCATACCACCATCTTCCCGAACGGTCCGAAAGATTTTGAAGATAAAGACGATGGTCGTGTGATTGGTAACCTTGTTGGTTTGAATCTGTTCGATGACTACGGCCTATGGTGTAACTACGGTCAGCTGCATCGCGACTTTACCTATTGTTACAGCAAAGGGGTGTTCAAGCGTGTTCTGCCTGCTGAAGAGTATGCGGAAATTCGCTGGGATCAACTGGAAGCGGGTGACGTTAACTTCATTAAAGATTTTTACTACCGTCTGGCGCATCGTGTGGGTGAGCTGAGTCACCTGGCTGATGGTTCATATGCTATCGCAGAACGCTGGAATTTGGGTGAAGAGTACTGGGGCTACGCGAAAAATAAACTCTGGTCGCCGTTTGGCTATCCAGTTCACCACGCCAATGAAGCGTCAGCGCAGGTCGGCTCCATTGTTAACTGTATGTTCAACCGTGACTGCATGACGCATACCCATATCAACTTCATTGGTTCCGGTTTGCCATTGAAACTGCAACGTGAAGTGGCGAAAGAGCTTTTTGGTTCTGAAGATGCTTACGATGAAACCAAAAACTACACGCCAATCAATGACGCAAAAATTAAATATGCTAAGTGGTCGCTGTTGCGGGTCTGTTTGCATAACGCCGTCACCCTGTGCAACTGGGTCTGGCCAATGACCGTTTCGCCGCTGAAAAGCCGTAATTATCGGGGCGATCTGGCGCTTGAAGCCAAATTCTTCAAAGCGATCACTGGCGAAGATATGACTCAGGAAAAATTAGATTTAGCTGCAGAGCGTATCTTTACGTTGCATCGCGCCTACACGGTAAAACTGATGCAAACCAAAGATATGCGTAATGAACACGATCTTATCTGTTCCTGGGTATTCGACAAGGATCCGCAGATCCCGGTCTTTACTGAAGGTACTGACAAAATGGATCGTGACGATATGCATGCTTCGCTCACGATGTTCTACAAAGAAATGGGCTGGGACCCACAGCTTGGTTGTCCGACCCGCGAAACATTGCAGCGTCTGGGGCTGGAAGATATTGCCGCCGATCTGGCAGCACACAATCTACTGCCTGCGTAAGGAATGGGTGAGATGAACCATCAGGATGTCTTGCCGTTAGCGGAAGTCAGCGAAATTGACGAGGCGAAGCGGCAATGGTTGCAGGGGATGCGCCACCCCGTTGATACGGTAAGTGAAGACATCACAGAACCAGAACCTGCTGAAATCCTGGCAGAGTTCATTCGCCAGCATTCTGCGGCTGGGCAGCTGGTGGCGCGCGCCGTGTTTCTCTCGCCACCCTATTCGGTTGCAGAAGAGGAACTGTCAGTTTTGCTGGAAAACATTAAGCAGAACGGAGACTACGCGGATATCGCGTGTATGACGGGAAGCCAGGATGATTACTATTACTCAACGCAGGCCATGAGTGAAAACTACGCGGCGATGTCTTTGCAAGTTGTGGAGCAGGACATTTGTCGCGCTATTGCACACGCCGTTCGTTTTGAGTGCCAGACGTATCCTCGTCCTTACAAAGTCGCCATGCTGATGCAAGCGCCATATTACTTCCAGGAAGCGCAGATTGAAGCCGCGATCGCCGCGATGGATGTTGCACCTGAATATGCCGATATACGGCAGGTAGAGTCATCGACGGCGGTGTTGTACTTGTTTAGCGAGCGATTTATGACCTATGGCAAAGCTTTTGGCTTATGCGAATGGTTCGAGGTAGAGCAGTTTCAGAACCCCTGAAATTTCAGGGAGATGTCATGGATAGGGTGGACAGTTGCAGCCACTGCATTAGGGGATAATCAGATGTCCTTCACTCGACGCAAATTTGTTCTGGGGATGGGAACAGTAATCTTTTTTACTGGTTCAGCGTCTTCTCTGTTAGCGAACACGAGGCAAGAAAAGGAAGTTCGGTATGCCATGATTCATGACGAGTCACGGTGCAATGGCTGTAATATTTGCGCCCGCGCATGCCGTAAAACTAACCACGTCCCCGCTCAGGGAAGCCGTTTATCGATAGCACACATACCGGTCACCGATAACGACAACGAAACGCAGTATCACTTTTTTCGCCAGTCATGCCAGCACTGCGAAGATGCTCCTTGCATTGACGTTTGCCCAACAGGAGCGTCATGGCGTGATATGCAGGGGATCGTGCGGGTAGAAAAATCGCAGTGCATCGGCTGCAGTTATTGCATTGGCGCTTGCCCGTATCAGGTTCGCTACCTTAACCCTGTCACTAAAGTGGCAGATAAATGTGATTTCTGCGCTGAGTCCCGACTAGCAAAAGGCTTTCCGCCCATTTGCGTTAGCGCCTGCCCGGAACATGCATTGATCTTTGGTCGCGAAGATAGCCCAGAAATTCAAGCGTGGTTGCAAGAAAATAAATATTATCAATATCAGCTACCTGGTGCCGGGAAACCGCATCTGTATCGCCGATTCGGTCAACATTTGATTAAAAAGGAAAATGTATGAACCCGTCGCAACATGCTGAACAGTTTCAGAGCCAGTTGGCGAACTATGTGCCACAGTTCACTCCCGAATTTTGGCCGGTGTGGTTGATCATTGCCGGACTATTGCTGGTTGGGATGTGGTTGGTGCTGGGGCTGCATGCCTTGCTTCGTGCTCGTGGCGTGAAGAAATCAGCCACCGATCATGGTGAGAAGATTTATCTTTACAGCAAAGCGGTCAGATTATGGCACTGGTCGAATGCGTTACTCTTTGTATTGTTGCTGGCAAGTGGGCTGATAAATCACTTTGCGCTGGTGGGAGCAACTGCGGTTAAAAGTCTGGTTGCGGTGCATGAAGTTTGCGGATTTTTTTTACTGGCATGCTGGCTCGGCTTTGTTCTGATCAATGCCGTTGGGGGTAATGGTCACCACTATCGCATTCGTCGTCAGGGTTGGCTGGAGCGAGCGGCAAAACAAACGCGATTTTATTTGTTTGGCATTATGCAGGGGGAAGAACATCCTTTCCCGGCAACAACACAGTCTAAATTTAATCCCTTACAGCAGGTCGCCTATGTTGGTGTCATGTATGGATTGCTGCCGTTGTTACTATTGACGGGGCTGCTGTGTCTCTATCCGCAAGCCGTGGGAGATGTGTTTCCTGGCGTAAGATACTGGTTATTGCAGGCGCATTTTGCTCTGGCATTTATAAGCCTCTTTTTTATCTTCGGTCATCTTTATCTTTGCACCACGGGGCGTACGCCACACGAAACCTTTAAAAGCATGGTCGATGGCTATCACCGGCACTAACGAATGATCATTACACGAGCAGACCTGCGAGAATGGCGTATCGGAGCGGTGATGTATCGCTGGTTCCTGCGCCATTTCCCACGCGGCGGTAGTTATGCCGATATTCATCATGCACTGATTGAGGAAGGATATACGGACTGGGCGGAGAGTCTGGTTGAGTATGCGTGGAAAAAATGGCTGGCGGATGAAAACTTCGCGCATCAGGAAGTTTCCTCTATGCAAAAATTGGCTACAGATCCCGGAGAGAGAGCATTTTGCAGTCAGTTTGCCCGCAGCGACGATCATGCTCGCATCGGCTGTTGTGAGGATAATGCCAGAATCGCAACCGCTGGGTATGCTGCACAAATTGCCAGTATGGGTTATAGCGTGCGGATTGGAAGTGTCGGCTTTAACAGTCACATTGGCAGCTCCGGTGAACGCGCACGGGTTGCTGTAACCGGTAATTCTTCGCGGATAAGCAGCGCTGGAGATAGTAGTCGGATTGCGAATACCGGAATGCGAGTACGCGTTTGCACATTGGGTGAACGGTGTCATGTCGCCAGTAATGGTGACCTGGTGCAAATCGCCAGCTTTGGCGCAAACGCCAGAATTGCCAACAGCGGCGACAATGTACACATCATTGCCAGCGGTGAAGATTCAACAATAGTGAGCACGGGCGTGGTCGACTCAATTATTCTCGGGCCAGGGGGAAGCGCCGCACTGGCATATCATGACGGCGAAAGAGTTCGCTTCGCCGTCGCTATTGAAGGTGAAAACAATATTCGAGCCGGAGTCCGCTATCGCCTTAATGAACAGCATCAGTTTGTTGAGTGCTGATAGCTTTACATTTGATCAAACGAAAGACGCCGACGAGCACGGGATGCAGGCTTTACGACCGCCTGAGCCATCGCCTCACCAATTTCTGCACATGCCGTAAGTCCCTGTACGAATGGCCGGTCGTGCATCAACCAGGGCAACGCGCCGAACGCTACGCGCCCACGAATTTCTTCGGGTTGCTGTAGCGTATAATCTTCGCCAACATCCGGGATTTCATCCCCTGTTTTCTGTAATTGTTCGCGTAGTCCAGGGAAAGGAATATCTTTCACTTTAAGCGGACGCTGCCCGCGGGCATCAATAAAAACGTCAAACGAGTAGCTATCGTCTTCCGTTTTCAGGACGGTGCGCGACTCATTAATTTCCATTTCGTAGTCTTCACCGAGGGCGAGAATATGAATGATTCCCGCTTCACGTAAGGCCAGTAGTCGACGAATAGACTCTGAAGGGATTGCCGCATAATTATCGATGAAAACCCGGGCAAGGCCTTTACTGAACCGTTTATGGTCGTGTTCATTCAGATGAGGAACAATTTCCTGTACGGCTTCATGCAGGCGCAGAATGACATAACGCCAGGGAACAGTATGTTTTTCTCGTTTATTGCGTTCGACTTCCTGGAGATTTTTTTCTGCCCAGTCGAATGGGTCGCGTTGTTTGCGCTCGGCAAACCAGGCTTGAGCAAAGGAATCGACATTCAGGCTCTCTAAGGCTATGCGTTGGCTCCAGTCTGGATCAGCAAATTTGATTTCCTCTACTATCAATCTAAATACCCGATCCAAAAGGCCCTCTTCGCCTTTTTGAATCTCAGCATTTAATGCCTGATCAGTGACGATGTGTAAGGGCTCGTAGGGAATAGGGCAATAGAAATCGGCTTCGGGTAAAATACCCGTGCGCGACATCAACGTAATATTTAGCTTTTCACTTGCGTTATCGCGGTGAAAAACGACGTGTTGTTTATCATCTTCAATGAACGAACCATGCTGAATAGCCACTGCCATTGCCGCATCCAGTCCGCTCAAGGATGTTCCCATAATACCCACGTTACACGCATCGACCTTTGCTTCCATCAGGCCTGACCACGGGCTGGGAAAATACGTTCTGGTTGCTTCTTCTTCATCAGGCCAGACGTGACCCGTCGCGATCACCGCTAAATCAAACGTCTCGCTGGGTAAATCCTGATTTGTAGCGAGCATGACGCCAGCATTTATAATTTGCAGATCGGTAACCTGGCATGATTCATAAACTGAACCGCCCCGGGAATCCTGGAGACTAAACTCCCTGAGAAAGAGGTAAACAGGA